>JAITHO010000078.1 GCA_031279915.1 Tannerellaceae bacterium | reverse complement strand
GAAAACGTTTAACACGCCATCAACTGCCATTTTAACCATTTCATCAGCAGCGTTCGGACATGTTGCAGGCGTCGGCGAGGCAATGTGCAATACATATTCGCAAGCTTTCACCGCCTCATCCCAATTTTTATCATCGGAAAGATTTGCTTCAATAAATGAAAGATTGTCAAACGAAACGATACCGCCGTTTTTGAGCATATCCTTCACTTCATTTTGTCTGTTCAACGAGCGAAGCGTTGTCCTAACCGCGTAACCCCGTTGGAGGAGTTTTACGATACAATTAACAGCGATGAACCCTGAACCACCTGTCACCAAAACCAATTTGTTTGTTTCTAAATTTTCCATTGTTATATATTTTTTAGTTTGCAAATATCGGCACAAAAAATCTTTATTCAGCGTTATCTATTTTCAGATCAATTACCGAAAAAACAGGCAAGAGATTTTATATAGAGTAATTCCGTTTAAAGAGATTTGGATCGAAAAAAACTATCCCCATCGTAAACAAATCCAGCGTTGCGGTAACGTCGGGATGCGAGCAGATGTATTTCCAAAAATTCCGCATATCTCGATTCCTACTGATTCCTTCGAACACAAATACGCTGTGCACTCCCTTATATGGCAGGCATGAATTGAAGAGCCAATGGTTATTCTTTTCGCGCCATGTATTAAAAAATACGAAGTCAAGCTTCTGGATTTTATCCAGAACAGGCGGTAACAATTGTTCATATTCGCCAACATGATGCTCGATGGAATTTCGGACGCCGGCATACACTTGGCTCGAAATGGCGGCATACTCAGCATGCTTTTCTATCGAAACGCATTTCACATCCGGTCGGTATGACGAGAGATATAGGGTTGAGAATCCTACGGTGGAGCCAATCTGCAGCACGCTTTCCGGTTTCAGATAGTTGACGAGCCTGAACAGCAGCTCGCCTTTCCTCGGACGGATTCCCTCATGAGCAACGATGCTTGCGATTGTGCTCAATCGCTTGCGGCGCGAGGATGAGGAATATGGCGCGCGGGTGGCATCGGCCAGAAATTTGCCGCGCAACTGTTCTATTTCGTCAAAGCAATAGAAGGGGCAGCGCTCGGCTATAACTTTGGTAGCTATACTGTAAACAAAGGGGGAATGTATGCCGTAGCCTTTGCGACGGAGCAAACGCTTGTAGGCCGTAAGGCTTGTCAATAAAGTTTTTCGTGCGAGTATTCCCTTCATCATTATCTCTTGTTTGGATGGCAAATGTATGAAAATAGTTTGTCCTCGGATAGATGCCAGCAAGCCCGCCAGGGCTTCGGGATGATGCATCTGCGGCATGGAGGGACGGATTTATGTCTTGCTCCCTTCCCTCGGCGCCGTTCGGCATACCGTTCGGCTCATCATCCCATGCATGGGCAACATTTGCGGCATTCAAGTCTTAGGGCCATGCTCAAAAAAAAAGCCGGAAGTGCAAAACTTCCAGCTCAAACAAAAAACTTAAGTAGACCATACTTGCTTTCAGCTCGGGCGTTTCCTGTTGCCATAACGGCTCATAAACTTGTCAACGCGACCGGCTGTATCAACCAATTTCGATTTGCCCGTGTAGAACGGATGCGATGTGCTTGATATTTCCAGCTTGACCAAGGGATAGGTCACGCCGTCTATTTCTATCGTATCTTTCGCATTAATCGTTGAGCGGGTGATGAATATATCATCGTTCGACATGTCTTTGAACGCTACCGGACGATAGTTCTTCGGATGAATACCTTTCTTCATTGTCTTGTGAATTAATAATTATAATTAAATTAAAAATAGTGGAACCGATATTTGTGGGCTGCAAATGTAGAGAATAGATTCGAATGTTGAAAATCGGAAAGACTTGCATCTCTCCAAAGTTTTAAGCTCATTCTCATTTTGTCATCTTCTGATTAAATATACGGATTCACTATCGTTAGCATTCGGTCGAGCAGATTGTCGGGCTGGCGGCGATCGTGACCGGCGTTCTCGTTAGTACGTACAGAGGCTGGGGCGTCATTGTCTGTTTTGTTTGCTACTTCTTCTTTTGGAAATACTATTATTTCCACTTCTTTACCAATGTATTCTTCCGGAATGGAGAACTCTACATTGCCACTTTTGGGAACTGAAATGATTCGTATCATAATAATATGGCGTTTGTTATATGCGTGCAAATATACATAATTTCCATGATACTTTCTAATTCCACTAAGGCTCATTTGATTTTGTACGATAACCTAAGAACTTTGCACAAGATATGCGTATAAATTTCTCTTATCTTTTTGATCTGGCCGTGTCGTTGCGCACTATGGTGTTTTTTTTCCTCTAAGCAAACTTCTATAAGCTTGATCAGAAAAGGATGGCGCGCCCGAATACCGAACGCGCCTTATCAATCAAACTTCACAATGAGAATTGTCCGTCTTGGATGACTGTGTTTTTAGTTATTGCGCCTTGATGCTAACGTTGCTGTATCCATTGGAATTGACGCTGACGTAAGCGTTGCCGCCGCCGTTGACCGTGTAGGAGTGTTCTGACTTGCTGACGTTGGAATGGGTCAGGGTGAAGCCTTTCATATCGACGCTGCCGTATGTTGTGCGAGTGACGTTGACGTTAAAGGCGGCTTTGGCTGGAATTTTCAGGTCAACGTTGCCGTACTTGGCGGATAAGTCGATTTTGCGGAAGCCGGCGTCTACGTTTTGTATTTTCAGATTGCTGTAATCGAAGGTGGCGGCTGAAAATTCTTCGCTGAGGCGATTGATGTTGATGCTTGCGTAGCGCATTTCGAGGGATATCCGGTCGAGGCGGTCGAAGGTGAGATCGCCGTAGGAGCTTTCGGCTGTTACGGCGCCGACGTTCTCAAACTTCATGGGCGTGTAGGCGCCGTCAATTGAGAGTGATGTGGCATTTTTGGCTTTCAGGTTGCAGTATCTCAGATCTAATGTTGCTGTGCTCATGTTTCCGATTGCGATATCGCTATATCCTCCGTCGATTGTTAGTTTTTCGGAGAAGTTGCCGGCTGAAATCTTTCCGTATTTCACTTCCAGATGGCTTTTCCCGTCGTTTTGTTCGGGCAGGTTGATGCCTCCGTATTGCTGGGCGATGTTGATTTCGAGGCGTTGGGGCATGCTGACGTAGTAATTGATTTCGAGGCTTACATTGCTGCCTCCCCATGAGCTTTTCAGTGTGGTGACGCCGCGCACGCTGTTGCCGGATTGGCTCAGATCGACGTTTACGCGGTCGAGGGCTTCCTGTGCTCTGGAGTCGCTCTTGGCTTTGGCGATGACTTCCACTCTGATGTTGATTTCGCTTTTGTTCCAATAAACTACGGTTACGTTGCCGTAGCGATTGTCGACGCTTAGCCGGTCTGATGTTCCGACGGCGAAGCTGCGGTTGAATTCTTTTCTTTTCGTACTGTCGAAGATGTCGGCCTGCAAGGCGCCCACGGATACGGCGACGAATACAAGGATCCAAATGAACTTTTGTAGAGATGTTGCTTTCATAAAATTGAATGTTGATGATTTATATTATTCGTGATTTGTAATTTCTTCCATCTGTTCGAGCATTACTTCGAGGGTTTCGAGGCTGCTGGCGTATTGTCTGTTCATAACGTTGAGGCCGTTGCCGCTGCAGGGAAGCGTTGGAAGGATGTTTTCCTCGAAGTCGTAAATGCTTTTCATAACCTCTTGGGTGTCGTGCATGATGCTGGCGCTGCCTTCGGTGGGTTGGGCGAGGTGGAGGCTGCGCATGCGTTCTTCGAGGTCGTATACTCGCATGTGATAGTAGGATCGCAGCTCGTCCATTTCTTCGTCGGCCTCACAAATGAAGGCGCCGTTGCCGTTTTGATTCCGATTATACTCGCCTCCTTTTATAAAGAGGATGGCGAAGATGCATGCTGCGGCGGCGATGGTGGCTGCTATCGGAAGGAAGTATCGTGCCGGGCGATTGTGCCGACTGCGGAGTTTGCGCTCAAAGCGCTCCAGGTGACCATCGGGCAGGGGCTCGGCGTCGAACTGGTCGCGATATTGGTCTACAAATTTTTTTAGATTGTCCATACCATTATATATATATTACGCTTTTGCGGTTAATGATTCCAATAATTTGCGTTTGGCCCTTAGATATTGTGTGCGAACGCTGGGCGGCTGTATTTTCAGGATTGCAGAGATTTCGTCCATGTCGTATCCTTCAAAAAGGTAGAGGGATAAGACGGTTCTGTATCCTGGAGGAAGCTTTTGGGCGGCAAGCTTGATTTGTTCGACGGCGAGCTCAAGGTCGGCCTCGTCATTATCATCCTCTTCTTCTTGGAGATTATAGGGCAGCTCCTCGAAGTCGGGCGATTGACGGCGCACGTAGTCGATGGCAGTATGAACGGCGATGCGTTGCATCCAGGCCTCGAAGTTCTGCTCCGTTTTGTATTGGTCGATTTTCGAGAATATTTTGAGGAACGAATCCTGCATTGCCTCTTCGGCCTCGGCCTTGTTGCCCACGATGCGGAGGCATGCGGCGTATAGCTTTTGGGCGTACTTCCCGTACAGCTTCATTTGGGCCGATATGCTGCCGCGACGGCATGCTTCTATTATATTTCCTAATATTTTTTCCATTCTGATTATAATAACGAAGCGACGAGAGCAATGGTTGCATCGGTGCATAAAAAAGAAAGGCATCATCACGACGCCTCTCTCTCTGAACTAAATGATAAAAATAAAAGTTATGTGGGAAGGTGTTATTCCAAAATTTGTACACTGTTTTTATCGTCTTTTAGTTCTTGATGTAGTTTTGGCTGAAGTCCTAAATTTTTCCCTGAGTTATATTTCATTTTATAATCTTTCTCACCATCAAAGGTTTTTATTTTAACAATCAGATCAACATCGGCCTCATTGGTATCAATTTCCGACAAGTCGAAAGCAACCATTCCATAGCTTTTGTATTGATTTTTATCTCCAAAAGCATTATGCCTAAATTCAAGGCGGTACGGGTCGGCGCCTTCGGCTTTGTTATGCAGAAGGTTCACGGCATGTTTAAATTGTCCGCTAAGCGATATTCTGAAGATAATGTTTAGGAAACCGTCGCCAATCCAGATGTCTGACACTTCCACCGCATCTGCCCCAAATACCGAATCATTCTTCTCGCCTTGGTCGTCAACCGGCATTTTCGTCAAAATCGTATCCACACGGTTTACACGTATCGCATGATCGTAACCCTGAAAATGATCGCCCAGCAGAGTATAATTCAACTGCACGCGCTGCGGACGCGATGGCTGAAACTGATTCCATATCGGAGCTGCGGGCCAAAGCGTTGCGCCGTTATCCAATGTATAATAGCAGGATTCCTGGCTCAACGGCCGGGCAGTGGCATACGATATTCTGTA
>JAITHO010000058.1 GCA_031279915.1 Tannerellaceae bacterium | reverse complement strand
AAGGCTGATTTTTTTCGGTTTTGGCTTTCCGAACGTTAGGAAAGGCCGACTTTTTTCGGTTTTGAGCTTTCCGAACGTTAGGAAGGCCGACTTTTTTCCGGTTTTGTCTTTCCTAACGTTAGGAAAGGCCGATTTTTTTTCGATTTTGGCTTTCCGAACGTTAGGAAAGCCTGATTTTTTTTCGGTTTGAGCTTTCCTAACGTTAGGGCCTTTACAAAAATATTATTTGGGACTTTCCTAACGTTAGGATGACCCGACTTTTTTCAGGGTAGCCTTTCCTAACGTTAGGAAAGCCCGTTTTTTTTCGAATATACGTTCCTAACATTTGGAAGCTATTAAAATGTTTTTTGTATATTTGCATTCATTCAATAACCCCTCAATAAAAAAATCTTATGAATAAGCTTATCTCTCTCGCTTTCAAAACTCTTATCTCCAAATTTCATAACGGAGAACATGTTGACTTCTTCCACCGTTTGATTACCGCACTTACGGCATTGGTGGCCGCCGTACCTTCGCTTGGCAGTATTTTTAATGCGTTAACTGCAATATATGCCCAAGAAGACGATATTTTTAAAAGGAACCAAGCTGCCATTCAGACCGGAAGTCTCGGAGCTCTGCACGATAAACGCGTAGGCTTGTTCACATATTTCAAACAGAGCGTTTTAGCCGTCAAATATTTCGGCACCGCCGCGCAACTTGAGGCAATGGAACTGTTGTTGTATCTGCTCAAGAATTACGAAAAGTTAACAACCCTATCTTATTCCGATCAAACCGGTTTACTGCATAACTTCCTTGAAGATTGCGAGAAACCTACCTATAAACCAGCTATCCAGCTTTTGGGCCTGACTGAGCAGGTTGACCGCATCTTGGCCGCTAACACCGAGTTCGAAACCCAGTATACCGAACGCTCGACCGAACAAGCCGAAAGCTCCGATCAAGGCAATATGAGCGAAGCTCGCGAAAAAACCGACAATGTTTTTGTAAGCTTCGTGGATGCCGTTAACGTTACCTGGACGGCAAACGAGCTCGGCGCAAAAGACGCCGGCATTCGAACGTCGCTCACCGGCGTCAAGAACGTGGTTGAAGGCGCAATTAACCAAGGCCAACTCAACCTCGCCCGCCGCGGACATCACAAAGCCAAAGACGACGGCAAGACCGACGAGGGAACCCAAGCCCCCGACACAACCAATCCGCCGGCGCCAAACACCCCGCCGCAACAACCCGACACAACCAATCCTCCCGCTCCCAACACCCCTCCGCAGCAACCGGATACGACGATCCCGCCCATCAACCCCGAGGATCTGAACCCGCCGGCAGCAGGAGAGTAAGATATAGGATTAATTTTTTTTTCTAAGTTTAAATTTCATAGTAACTTTATTTATCAGGGCCGTTGGATGTGATATCCGGCGGCCTTTTTTGCGCTCATTATATCTCAGCCGAAATAAATATCTTCGCAACCACACTAAATTAATAATGCTATATGAAAAGAATTGAAATCATACGAGGCGATATAACTAAGGTTCAGGCCGACGCTATCGTAAATGCGGCCAATTCCTTCCTGATGGGAGGCGGAGGCGTTGACGGCGCGATTCACTTCGCCGGAGGGCCTGAAATAATCAAAGAATGTATGAGGATTGTGGCCATGCAGGGCGAATGTCCAACGGGCCAGGCCGTAGTCACCGGAGCGGGATTGCTGCCGGCAAAGTTTGTGATTCACACCGTTGGCCCCGTGTGGGAGGGCGGAATGCAGGGCGAACCGCTATTGTTGGCGGCCTGTTACAGCAATTCGCTTGGCCTTGCCGCCAAGCTCCATTGCCAAAGCGTTGCCTTCCCGAACATCAGCACGGGCATCTACGGCTACCCCAAGAAGCAGGCGGCGGCTATTGCTTTTGAGGCGGTCGAGACCTTCCTTGGAGGCAATTCGTCAATTGAGGATGTGATTTTTGTGTGCTTCGACGAGGAGAACTATCGCTTGCTCCTTGCCGAACAGCGTCTGCGCGCAGGCCAATAGGGCCAAGGGCTCAGCTTCCGAATATCTCGCGCAGCTCTTTGTTGCTGAGCTTGCCTATCCAGCTTTCGCCGCTGGCCACGGTCATGTCGGCCAGGTGTTTCTTTTGCTGTATCATGTCGTCGATGCGTTCCTCGAAAGTGTCTTTGCAGATTAGTCGATGCACCATGACGTTTTTGTCTTGCCCGATGCGGTATGCTCGGTCGGTTGCTTGGTTTTCTACGGCAGGGTTCCACCACAGGTCGTAGTGTATGACGTGCGATGCGGCGGTGAGGTTGAGGCCTGTTCCGGCGGCTTTGAGCGATAGTATGAAGATGCTATCGGAATGGTTGTTTTGGAAGCGATCAACCATGCTGCTTCGCTGTTTGACGCTGCATCCTCCGTGGTAGAACATTGGTTCTTCGCCGAATCGCTGTGTGATGAATCGCTCGAGTAGCTGGCCCATCTCGGTGAATTGTGTAAAGACGAGAGCTTTTTCGCCGCTGTCAACGATGCTGTCGAGGAGTTCGAGTAGCAGTTCGGTTTTACCGGAGAGGCTGGGGTCGAAGGCATCGTTCTTAAGGAATTGTGTGGGATGGTTACAGATTTGCTTCAGCGATAAGATCATTTGCAGGACGAGTCCGTCGCGCTTGAAGATGGATTGGCTATCGGTTTCGTCAACGCTTTCGATTTGCTGCATGGCCGACTGCATGGTTTTTTCGTAGAGAGCGGCCTGCTGTGTGGTGAGTCGGGCGTACTGGTTGAGTTCGATTTTGTCGGGCAGGTCTGAGATTATGTTCTTGTCGGTTTTCATACGTCGCATCATGAAGGGAGCTGTCACTTTGCGGAATCGCTCGGTTATGCGGCTGTCGTTGTATAATTGTATGGGGTTGCCGTAGTAGTCTTTGAAGGTTTTTATGGTTCCCAGATAGCCTTTGTTGGTATAGTCCATAATCGACCAAAATTCTGCCAGGCGATTTTCGACCGGCGTGCCGCTCATGGCGATGCGTATTCCGGCCGGTATGCTCTTGACGGCTTTGGCCTGTGCGGTATCGTAGTTCTTAATGTTTTGGGCTTCGTCGATAACCATCACTTGCCACTTCTGCTTCTTTAGCGTTTCGAGTTCGGTGCGCACGAGGCCGTAGGTGGTAAGCATCACATCGGCAGCTTCAAACTGCGCCGCATCGCGCGACTGTCCGTGAAAGATGTATATCGACAGCGACGGAGCGAATTTCTCCACCTCAGCCTGCCAGTTGGTCAACAGTCCGGTCGGAACCACAACCAGAGCCTTGTGTTTGTTGTTGATCAGTCCCTCCTCCTTATACTTAAGGAGTACGGCGATCACCTGCAAGGTTTTTCCCAGTCCCATATCATCGGCGATAATACTTCCGAAACCTATGCGGCTATTGCGGTACATCCACGAATATCCGCGCGACTGATAGGGTCGCATCTGCGCATTAAGGTCGTTTGGCAGAGCGATCTCGTCTGTAGCATTCAGCTCGTGGATAAGCTCCCGAACCTCGTCGCTTACAACCACCGGAGCGCCCTCGTACTCGTCAGTAAGTGCGGTATGGAGCATCTGCGAGGGAGTAAGGGGCTTGCCGCTTGCGATAGCCTTCCGAATCCGTTCTATATCCGCATCGCTTACATATATATATGATTCCTTGAATTTAAATAGCCGCGAAGCCGTCTTGAGCATCGCCTCAAATTCTTCGGGCGAGACAATGGTGTCGCCCAGAGCCACCTGCCAATTGAAGCTCAGCAGATCCGACATGTTGATAAATCCCCTCCCCTTCGCCGTTTTTGATAGCTTAACGGATACCTTCGGATGCAAAAGCGTTTGCAAGGATTTGGGGAGCATGACCCGCACTCCGAGTAATCGCACAGCCGGCAGCACCTCGGTCAGGAAGTTGGCGAACTCGGCGTTCGAGAATCGCATGATTCGGCTGCCGCCGGCGTCAATATAAGCCTCCACTCCGCTCACGAAAGGCGCGAGCCGAACGATCTCACGGGTGATATCATATTTCACGCCCTCATACTTTTTTCGCGACATAATATCCTGGAACGATACCGGCGTGGGCGCAGCTTCGTCGTTGCGCTCAACGCTGATTTCCGCCGAAAAGTTCCCTCCGGGCTGCTCCGATACGGTAAATACGGGCGTATAAGTTCGCATCGGGAAGTGCAAACTGCTGAGCCAGGCTTTTACTCCAAGCGGCAAAGCGGCCTCGTTCGTTGCCTTAAAAGGATAAGACTTGTTGGCAAAAAACAGGCAATCGAAGACATCTTTACGGTTCGCCTTTGCCAGCCGCGCCACGATACGTCCGATAAAAATCGACAACAATTCTCCCACCGTATCTTCAACATATTGCACGTCGCCTTGGCCCTTTTCCGAGCGCATCATTAGTAATAAATCACAGGAAATTGAAGCCGATAGCTTGTCGATAATCGTCTTTACCCGCTGATCAATCACTGCCGGCAGCCATCGAACGGCATACTCCCAGAGCCCGGTGCGAATAATTTGCGGAATAATCATCCCATTCGCCGTAAGATGAAGCGCAGCCAGAGCCAGCTTTCGCATCCCCACTACCGAACGATTATAATCAGCGATGCGGCTTGGATTCAGATAGAAGAGCGCCGCCAGCATCTGCTCTACGCGCTTAATTCTGTGCCCTGTGCCAACTATTTTCAACTGGTATGCCGCGTCGTACATGAGTGATAGCGTAGTTTTGCGCGAAATAGGTTGCTTATTATTGTAGGGAAATACGCCGGAAACTCCCTTTGACTTCGACAAAATCCGCGCAATCCCTTTCGTCACTTCGTGCATTTGTTCCGAATATTGTTCCCGAAAGTTGCCGGCTGCGTAAAAGGCCGGGCGATCGGGAAGCAGCATTGCAAGCGCCTCCGACATATTCCGTAGCTGCGAATAATCCACCATGTCGTATACCGCATTTGCGCCCACGGGATTAATCGTTCTGCGCCCTTTTAGCAAAGTTCCGATAGGAGGGACAGCGTCATTGCTAAGCAGATCGGAAACGAAAATGCCACGCTTTTTCAGTTCTCCCATCAAGGACACGCCACGAAGATTGTATATAGCGAAAGGATTATTGTCGATATTTCGGCTCACTGCGTGAACTATGGCCAAAACATGCCGGCAAGGAACCGTCCGCTCCGTGCAAGTGCAGTGAATCTGCAAATCAGCCCATCGACGCGGAAATACCTTAATTCCCAGCTCTTCGGTCATAACCGCCACCGCCGGCGGCAGCTCGCCGTTAAGCATTCTTGCAATCAGAGCCGGACGTAGCAGAAGCTTGGAGATCAACTTGTCGATCTGTGCCGGAGAGAAAGTTGGCGCCTTAATCGTAACCACAAACGGCCTTCCTCTCGTTCCCTTCACCTTGGCCGAAATTGTATTGCCTGCTACCGAAAAATCACGTATTGCCTTACCGCGAGCCAGCGCCGTACCGCGCGGAGGTTTGCTGCCTTCAGAGCCAGTGAGTAGCGCTATCCAACGCTCGCCCCACCACGTCTTGCCGAATTGTTCTGCCATGAGTTTATGAATATTTTTTTAGAATAGATTATGAAAAACCTTTAAAGAATTTTGATTTCATAAGCACAAATGTACAGTATAAGGTGGAATATTTGGCGGTAAATTATCGACAATATATTCACAAAAGCTGCCACCTCATTAAGAATTATTAAGCATAGCGCAGAGCCTTCTTGCATACCTATACATTATATATATACATTTGCGGACAGATTTCGCCCTCAAACTACGGAAAAAATCTCGGCTCTGCAGCCACTAAAATCAGGCATATTTACAAGAAAAATTCGGCAACTTATGCGAATAAATCTCGATAAGTTGCCGAATAAACTTCGATAAGTAGCCAAATAATTAAAAAAGCTTTGCCTTAAGAAGCTGACAAGCTTAGGCCAAAAATTTCGCAAAGGGCGGGGATGCTTTTTGGCATAGATGAATCGGGGGCTCAAAAAGGGAGCCGCCCGATTCGCCAAGTCAGCTAAAGAAGCCTGCCTGTGAGGAACATAGTTGCTACGGAGAAGTAGATAACCAGCCCCGTAACGTCAACGAGGGTTGCGACAAAAGGCGCGGAGGCGGTTGCAGGGTCGAGCCCAATTCGCTTGAGAATGAAGGGAATCATTGAGCCCGATATGGTGCCCCACATTACGACGAATATGAGCGAAACGGCAACGCTTAGTCCGATCCACATCCAATAGGCTCCGTAATCGTACAAACCCGCTGCTTGCCAGAACCATATCCGCAGGAAACCTATGCTGCCAAGCACTCCGCCGAGCATCAAGCCTGAGAGGATTTCCTTGCGCATAACTTCCCACCAATTGGCGATTCGGAGCTCGTCGAGAGCTAGCGAACGTATTATCAAACTCGCTGTCTGTGAGCCCGAATTGCCGCCGCTGGAGATAATCAAAGGCACGAACAGGGCGAGAACAACGGCCTTAGCTATCTGTCCGTCGAAATATCCCATGGCAGAGGCAGTTAGCATCTCGCTGAGGAAAAGTATAACAAGCCATCCGGCGCGCTTCTTAACGAGCTCAAGCAGCGAGGTCTTAGTGTACGACAAATCGAGCTCCTGGGCGCCTCCGAACTTCTGAAAGTCTTCAGTATCTTCCTCAACAGCAACGTCCATTACGTCGTCAAAGGTGACGATTCCGAGCAGCGTGCCGTCAGTATTCGTCACCGGCAAGGCCACGCGGTCGTGATCCTGGAAGAGCCTAACCGCGACCTCCTGGTCGTCATAAGCATTCAAGGCGATGAAGCGGCGGTCGCTGATGTCAGAAATTTTTTGCTCAGGTGATGCCAGAATAATTTCCTTTATACGAATGTCGTCGATCAAATTCCAGTGATCATCTACGATATATATGATATTTAAAGTTTCAGAATCACGGCCAAATCGTCGGATATGGGTGAGAGCCTGCTCGACAGTGAAGTTAGATTTAATCGCCACGTATTCAGGAGTCATAAGGCGCCCGATGCTGTCCTCCGGGTATCCAAGGAGTCGTGTAGCTATCTCCCTTTCCTCCATTGACAGAAGCTGCATGAGAGGCTGGCTGACTTCGCCTGGGAGTTCTTCAAAGAAGGCAGTGCGATCGTCAGGATCAAGGTCGTTGAGCAGGTCGGTAAGTTGCTTGCTATTCTTTGCAAGTCCTTCAATAACATCTCGCTGCTCTATGTGTGAAAGATGCTGAAAGATTTCCTTCGCCAAGTTTCGCGATGCCAATCTGAAGAGAAAAAGCTGTTCGTCGGTTGGCAAATCTTCCATAATTTCGGCTACCTGCACTGGCTCAAGTTTCTTCATCTCTTCCTTGAGAGTTTTCCAGTTCTTGCCGCTGATTAATGAATCAAAATAATTGCTGAGTTCGCTCATAATCGCCTCCTTGCGTTTAGCCCTGCAAGGAAAACGTTAGTCGCCTTACAGAGAAATTAATACTCCTTGTTTACTATAACTATGATATGGTTCGTCGTCCATTAATACTATTGATTTATTGAATTACAATCCTTATGAAAGCGCTTCGGCGGCGAATATAGACAAAACCTCCGAGCTTTGCAAGCAACTGGCAACAGGCCTGGAGGCCATGCAGCCAAGGTTTCGCAATTTTTCATATCTTTGCGGGCACAAAATTTCCACATATATTATATGATTTTATATGCTGAAGAAGCTCCTTTTTGACCTATTTATAAAGAAAAACGATAGCTCCGGCATGCAGCTTTTCCGATATATTTTTGCTGGCGGAATAGCGGCGGCAGTGAATATCGGAACCTTTGCCTTCTGCACCGAAGCGCTTAGCATTTATTATTTGGTTGGGAATATATTTGGCTTCGCAATGGGCCTCGTATCGAACTACATTTTGTGCAAATTATTCGTATTTACCGACGCAATATCCATTCCCAAAGCAGGCGAATTTATCCTGCACGGAATCGTAAGCATAATATCATTAGGAATAGATACATCTGTGCTATGGAGCTGCACCAGCTTCCTTGGCCTGTATCCCCTGGCAAGCAAGCTCGTAGCCACCGGCGCCGGCTTTCTCTGGAACTTCTCCGGAAGGAAAATAATATACGTAAAACTAAAACAATCAGATACCGAACAATGAGCAAAACAGCAGTAATTATAGGCGCCGGACCAGCCGGATTAACCGCCGCATATCAGCTCCTTAAAACAAGCAATATTAAGCCAATAATAGTAGAAGAACTCGACTGCGTTGGCGGCATAGCCCGCACAATTACGTATAATAATAATCGCCTCGATATAGGTCCGCATCGCTTCTTTTCCAAGAGCGACGACGTCAATAATCTATGGCACGAACTAATGCCCGTACAAGGACATCCATCCGCAGAAGATAAACTTCTGAACATCGAAAAACCACTCGCAAATACAGAAGCAGATCCGGATAAACAAGATGTCGTATGGCTGATAAGAAATCGTCTGACACGGATATTTTTCGTTCGAAAATTCTTCGACTATCCCATCACAATAAAGCTACAAACCTTCACCAATATGGGCCTTCGGCGAACCCTGAAAGTTGTAGCCGGATACATAGCCGCAACGATACGCAAGCGCAAAGAAAACTCGCTTGAGAATTTTTATATTAACCGATTCGGAAAGCCACTTTATAAACTATTCTTCGAAGATTATACCGAGAAGCTATGGGGCATACATCCGTCCAATATATCCGCATCCTGGGGAGCGCAGCGCGTCAAAGAACTATCGCTCAGCCGTGCAATAAAAGAAGTACTTGCCAAAGCATTTAATCGCAATTACCGTAGCAAAACTACGTCGCTTATCGATCAATTTATCTACCCAAAAAACGGATCAAGCGAGCTATGGAACGTCATGGCAAAGCGCATAATCGAAATGGGCGGCGAAATCCATTTCAATATGCGCGTAAACGGCATCGCCTCCGCCAATAACCGCATAGAATATATTACGGCAACAAAATCCGACGGCACGACAGAGATCCTTCGCGGCGACTTCTTTTTCTCAAGCATGCCGGTGAGCGACTTGATCCGCGCCTTCGACCAGGTTCCAGACAAGATTGCCGAAATCTCCGACGCACTGCCGTACAGAGATTTGATACTCGTCGGCCTAACATTGCAGAAAATGAAAATCACGAACACCACCCAGATCCAAACCGTCGGGAACATCATCCCCGATTGCTGGATATACCTTCAGGAACGCGAAGTGAAAGCCGGTCGCATGCAGATAACCAACAATTTATCCCCCTACCTGCCCGACGACTTCCGCCATCACGTAGGCATCGGCCTCGAATACTTCTGCAACGAAGGCGACGCGGATTGGAACATGGAGCCATCCGATTTCATACGTTTTGCCATAGCCGACCTTTCCGGCGTGGATATTATATCCCCTGCGGATGTGATCGACAGCGTTCACCTCCGCGTCCGCAAAGCTTATCCCGCCTATTTCGGCTCCTATTCCGAATTTTACAAAGTGCAGCAATTCCTCGACTCTTTCACCAATCTGTTTTGCATCGGACGCAACGGACAGCATCGCTATAACAACATGGACCACTCAATGCTAACCGCCATTGAGGCCGTCAAACTTGTAGCATCCGGACAAGGCGACAAATGCACAGTTTGGAACGTAAATACCGAGTCGGAATATCACGAAGAGAAACAATAAATACAATAGATATATGAGCTACATTCAAGATCTTTTTGGCGCCGCAAGCATTGCGTCTTCTGTAGTATACCTCGCTCTCACAGCATTGTTGGGACTACTCTTAGGCAAAATAGAAATAAAGAAGATAAAATTAGGAGTTGCAGGCGTATTATTTAGCGGTCTATTAATCGCTCATTTAGGTGCGCCTATCGACGAACATATATTGCATTTTATACGAGATTTCGGGCTGATTCTCTTTGTTTACAGCATTGGACTTGATATGGGGCCGCGCTTCATGTCGTCGTTCAGAAAAGACGGAATAACTCTGAATCTTTTATCCGTTGGGATTGTTTTCGGCGGCTTTATTATAGCTTACCTTATATACTATTTTTCAGATTTATCCCCAGCAGTTGTAGTCGGAATATTATGCGGAGCCGTTACTAACACTCCCAGCCTTGGAGCTGCTCAGCAAGTGGTGATTGAACAGGGTGGAAAGGTTGCTTCAGCAGCCACAGAAACCGGCATGGCTTACGCGCTTGCCTATCCTTTCGGTATCATCGGAATAATACTTACAATGCTCTTTATTCGCGTCTTTTTCAATATCAAAATAAATAAAGAAGTCGAAAGATATAATGAAGCATTGGGAGGGAGCGAAACGAAATTGCAGAGCGTTGAAATAACCGTAAGTAATTCTAATCTGTATGGTAAGAATATTGCCTTCATCAAGCATATTATGGATAGAGAATTAGCAGTTTCGCGCATCTTTCGCAACGGTGAATATATACTGGCTGCAGATGATGAGATTATCCAGTCGGGTGATACTATCTATGGAGTATCTGCCGAAAACGTAATTGAAAATCTGCAATATAAAATAGGAAAAGTAGTTATCGCAGATAAAGGTGAAATTGAAGGCCCTTTCGCTGCAATAAATGTACTTGTAACCAAGAAAAATATAGCCGGTAAAACAATAGAGCAAGTTGGCATTTATCGTCGATATCCGGCAAATATTACCCGTATTCTTCGAAGTGGAATGAAGATTCTTCCAACCTTAAATACCACATTAGAATTGGGAGATTCCGTGAAGATTGTAGGAAAAAAAGAGGTACTTAAAGATGTTAGAAGAGAATTGGGAGATTCCGTAAAAGAGTTAGCCCAACCTAATATTATTTCTATTTTTCTTGGTATTCTTTTCGGAGTTTTAGTGGGAAGCATACCTATTATTATTCCCGGATTGCCTGCGCCTGCCAAGTTAGGATTGGCAGGCGGGCCATTGCTGATAGCTATTGTGTTAGGACATACTGGTCGTATTAAAAATCTTAGTTTCTACATGACGCCGGGTGCTAATTTATTTATGAAAGAAATGGGCATTATTCTTTTCCTATCCTGCGTTGGTTTATTATCTGGCGAAAGATTCCTTGAAACAATTTTAAATGGAGGTTGGCATTGGATGCTTTACGGTATGCTTATAACATTTCTGCCTATTATGATTGTTGGAATTATCGGACGAATATTGAGGATCAATTATCTGAAAATATGCGGCTGCATTGCTGGCTCTATGACCGACCCGCCGGCCTTGGAATTTGCTAATGGAATTGCTCCTGTGCAAGCTCAATCAACAGCTTATGCTACGGTATATCCGCTAACTATGTTCCTGCGGGTATTGCTGGCGCAAATTTTTGCTTTAATCACACTTTAAGGAAGGCACAATGACTTAGGGAGCGTCAACATTGTTGACAGCCCGTTGTGACAGGGAGGGGGGCAACATTGTTGGCAGATCTGCTCCGTCAGGGCGGAGGGAGTCGACATTGTTGGTAGATCGGTTTCGCTATGGCGGGGAGTGTCGACAATGTTGGTAGCTCTGCTGCGTCAGGGCGGAGTAGTCTACATTGTTGAGCTTATGCAAAGCTCACGATTTCGAGGATCCACGGCTTGTTGATTCGTATAGATAGAACTTTTTGGGGGGTTCAAGATTGTTGGGCGCGGTAAATCTGCAAAATCTTTTACAGTATTTCTTGTTGAGGGCGGCGATACGGTCTTTTTTGCGCTATCAATATTGTTGAGGGATTCGCGCCGGTGCAATGGAGCGATCAACAGTGTTGAGGGCTACGGGTAATGTTGATGGGATAAATTAGAATGCTGTTTCTGATCGGCTTGCGCGATAATTGCATTTTGCAGAGCTATCTTGTTAATTCCCTCTCCGACGGGAGGGGGGCGGAGGGGGAATTATTTGCGGATAAATGATTAAGCGGGGTCGCTATTGGATGTCCTTTATGACTCCTTGGATGTCCTTCAGGGTGAAGTTGCCGAGGATTTGCATCACGGTGTAGGCGGTATCGGAGTCGATGATGAGGATGAGGTCTTTTAGATGTTCGCCGGAGCCGCTGGAGTAGAAGTTCACTCTGCTTTTGCCGTCGCGTACGTGCATCAGATCGGTATGGTGCTTGCTTACGAGCTGGGAGAATTCACTGCGCATCTGGGAGGCTAACTCCTTGCGGTCGGCTGATAGCAGCTGGAGGGATTCGATCTTGCCTTTCAGGTTGGTGAGGCTCATGCCTACGTCGCCAATCATGGGAATCATGTCGAACATGGCTTTGGATATATATACTGACTTGACGTTGTCGTTGTCGGCATACTTGTCGAACAGTTTGCTCTGCGCGATGCCTGGCGTTGCGAGGAGGAGGCATAGCATGGGGATTATTGCTTTCATATTTATTCTCATTTTTGATTTCATTGTTTATTTATTATTGAATGGTTCGTTTAAAACATTGTGGATGCGTTGCATTGTTTCTTTGTTTACTGAGGCGACTTGCTCTAGCCCCAGATTGAGTTCTTGGGAGACGAAGGTGAGCATCTGCTCGGCTGCGATGGCGGCTTCGCGCGGATCGCTGAAGGTATCCCGCTGGGGAGTGCGTCGATGCGAGAGGAATATCCCTGCGCATATTATCAGCGATGCGGCCAAGCCTACGAGGGGCGTTAGGCGCCGGAGCCTCCGCAAGCGGGCATCGCGGCTTGCACGTGCGTCGAGGGCTTTCTCCAAGCGTTCGGACAGGCCTGCGGGAAGCTTTACCTGCAAAGCTTCGTTCATTATTTTATCAAATTCAAATTCGTTCATAACTGGATAATTGTAAGAATTGTTCCCGAATGATCTTACGTGCCCGGGATAACAGCACGCGGACGTTGATGGAGCTTAGTCCGGTTATCTGTTCGATTTCCCGCAGGGAATACTCTTTGAGGCCATATAGTCGGAGAACTTTCCGTTGGTTGTCAGGAAGTCGGTCAATTAATTGCTTCACGAGTGCAAGCTCTTCGCGGCGGATGGCGGTCGTTTCGGGCGATGATGCGGATGCTTCGTCGGCCACGTCCTCCTGCTTTGCCAAAAGTCCGGGCCTTGCGTTTCGCAGCCGATCGATGCTCGTGTTGCGCACAAGTGTGACGCAATAGGCCTCAACGTTGATAATTGCGCTCAGCTCTTTGCGCTTCGACCACAACTTTAGGTAAACCTCCTGCAGCACATCCTCCGCATCGCTGCTATTTTCTACGAGCGAGAAGGCAAGCCGATACAAGCGCGGATGCAGCGGAAGGAAACGCTCTTTGAAGGCCGCTACTGTCATCTTATTTCTTATGCTCCTGCAATATTCTATCAATATCCGACTTCTTGATGCTGCCCTTAATGCGAATCAGCGCAGGATTATCGCCGAAGGATAAAACGACCAGCTCCTGAATTATGTCGGCCTTCATGCGAGCCATCACACGGGTGCGCTGCTTATTTTCGCGAGCGTCGATCATAAGCTCGTAGCCAGAGTCGCGCACCTTGCCAACGGCCTCTGCAAAACGTTGCTTAACGGCTTCGTCGGCCTTCTCAAGACTGATAACCTCTACTCCGTTAACGCCGTAAGTGTCTGTAAATGCGCCCGCAAGCGTTAGCATAAATCGTCCGAGCTTTACCGATTCGTTGTTATCCGCCGATGCAAATTCCTTAAACAAACGGTCGATACTTTGGCCCTCAACCGTCAAACAAAGCGCCGCAAGCAGCGCAAGTATCCAAAACTTATTACTCTTCTTCATTTCTTAAATAATTTATTGTTTATACCCTGAAGACGGATGCGCCTCAAAATTGTTACGCAATTCTTTGCATAAAATCGCCCAAGGCCCCCCACTAATGCCCGCAAAGCAACCCAGCCACTTATGCAGGGCGATTAGGCAAGCAATATAGGCAAATTCGGTAACTTATCTGTACAAATTCGACTACTTACGCAAGTAAACTTAGATACTTACGCAAATAAACTTAGATGCTTACGCAAATAAACTTAGATACCCATGCGCGCAAATTCGGAAACTTATGCGCATAAAAACACTTATATTGTTGCATAAAGCCCGCAAGCTTTGCAAACGAAACAGCCGGCTTTGCCGCATCCGTTCAGCCACAAATATGTAAAAAGTTGTTTAAGTGATAAAAAATAGCTGCAAACTTTAGCGCAACTATTAAAATTCGCCCTCAAATCCGGGCGGATGCATTAAAAATGGATTGTGATAATAGGGATATATTTTCGTACAAAATGATGCACTTTTTTGGGAGAATCATTGCAATTTCGGTTCAGCCTTTTTCTTTAGCAAATGGAAAGCGATGCGACATTTAAGGCAATTGCGCTTCGTGCAATATTCGTTGCGGAGTTGGATAAGCGCCTGACTGTCGCCGGCATTATGAGCGCAAAGGCCGGAGGCGCGAAACGTATCGACGATGCGATTATTCTCCGCAGGAAGAGTTTCGAGAAACAGCATTGCCCGCTCGCAATACTCCTCTTTTCGATTGTTTCTGCCAAAGGCAAACATGAGCGGTACGACGGCGTTTATAACTATCGTACTCAGGCCGCTATCGCCCATGCTTGGGTAGAGAGCTCGCGACGATTTGTCGTGAAAATGATAGTGCGACTGCCAGTATTCAGATGGCTCAATGCGGAAAATGTTGGCCAGGTTCTCAACCTTATTTTCTTTCATAATCCGTGAAAAAAGTACGTCATGTTCATACCATATTGCTGCCAACTGGGCCAACTTTCTGTGCGGCGAATTGGTCGGACGGATGCGCATGAACTTGAATTTTGATTCGCCCATCGGCTTGAGGCTCAGCTTTTGTTGCAAAAAAATATACTCCTGGCGTAGGCGATGATAGTAATCGTTTGCATCGGGATCGCAATAAGCGAGCATGCCGGCCTGCCCAAAGAGCAAAGCTTCGATCTGAAAGAGGCTACCTCGATGTTTCAATATATATATCCAGGGCAAACAAGAGGCGAGCTGTTCGAAGGCATCGTTGTTAAGTCCGAATCCAAAAGCGCGGCTAAGTATTATATAAAAGGTTGCGTTCCAATCGTTACCGTGTTGCTGCAGAACTCGCCACACATCCCTGGTTTTGCGCTCAAGCCGTTCGCTCAGCAAAGCATTCATCCAAGAAGTAAGCTTCACGGGGGCGATTTCCGCGAGATGCTGCATGCAAGGCATCGTGCGATCGCGGCTGAGCAGCCAGTCGATATTGAGCCTCAATTGCTTAGGTACGTTCATTTGCATCTGCGGAATCCTATCGCCATTGCCGCGGCAAATGATTGCGTCGCTTGATCCAACAACGTGAAGGATAATCGAATCGTAAGCCGGATCCTCGTCGTGACGATGCCTGAACCAGTCGGATGCCTTGTCGTGAATTTCCACATTACCAGCCCAAAGCGTATCGCCTATTCGGAGTTTGGCGTTGAAAAAGTCGGGGCCGGCATTTGCATTAGCGAGGCCAGGGTCGATAACCTCAACGCGCAAGTTATCGGCAGTGATGAGCTCGCTTGTTTCGTAAAGCTTGTGTTTCCAAACATAATGCAGGAGAGATTCCATAAATAATTTCGTGTTAAGGATTTATTTTGTTGGCCGCAAAGGTAGAATTAATTTCAAATCAGCGGCAAATAATGAGGCCTTTATGGTCAGGAAAGCCCTCCGTTTGTTCCGACAACTTATGCGCATCGCCTGCCCTATAATCCAAAAAAAATTGCAGAAAGCCTTTGGGTGCAAATCGCCTTTCGCCTGTCTATATATAAAAAGCAATAAAACAGATGCGAAGAGTAAGAGAAATAATACAACAATTCTTTCGGCGAGATTATTCGGAAGATGTGCAGAAAAGTTTCAGTAAGTGGCTACTGCGCCGCGAATCCCAGGAGGCAAAAGACGAAGCGCTCGCTCAGCTATGGGAAGATATTAAGGTAGCGCCCGACGCATCCACGGAGCGTTCGTATCAAGAAGTTAGGCAGAAGATTCGCGGCAAAGAAGCTCGACGGCCTAATATGGCTCGCATGCTTCGCATCGCCGCTATGTATATCCTTCCGGTTATCGCCACAGCAGCTGCCTCGCACTGGTGGCATGCGGGTCGAGCATCGGGCGAGGATACTCTCCTTGTAGAGCTGTATGTTCCTTACGGTGAAACGCGCCAAATCACCCTGCCCGACAACAGTTCTGTTCACCTCAATTCAGGAGCAACGCTCATCTATCCGCAGCAATTCAAAGGACGCATCCGCAGCCTATATCTTTCGGGCGAAGCAAAGTTTACCGTAGCATCCGGCAAGGATAGGCCATTTATCGTAAAAACAAAGGATATGGATGTAAGGGCCACGGGCACCGTATTCAACGTATCGTCCTATCCCGATAGCCGAAATGCGATCGCCACTCTCGTTGAAGGTACCATAGAGGTAAACGTCAAGAGCGAAGGCTCCACATACAATCTCAACCAGCAGTCGCAGATCGTATACGACAGAGAAACCCACAACGTAAGGCGGCGCGAGATTCATACCGACATCATTCTCGAATGGGAGAAAGGCTTACTCGCCTTCCGAAGCGCATCGCTTCATAATATTATAAAGGAGATGGAACGGCATTTTGACGTTAGGATCTTCCTTAACTCAACCCATCTCGGCAATGAAACGCTCACCGTGAAATTTGCCGAAGAGGAATCGCTCGCCGACGTTCTGCATACCCTCCGTCAGCTCGTGCCCGGCCTTGAATATAAAATGGAAAACAAAACAGTATATATTTATTAACTCAGTGATGAAATGAAAATACGCAATCTTTTATCTTTTACTATTTACCTGCTGCTATGCGCCCCCGTATGGTCGCAAGCTCAGGAAGCGAACGTAACAATCAACCTAAGCAACACGCGCATATCAGAAGTGTTTGAGGAAATCGAAACTCAAACCTCCTATACCGTTGCCTATAACGAGTCGGTAATAGATCCCTCAACCAGGATTAACGTTAGCCTAAGCAACAAACCCCTATCGCAAGCCATGACGGAGATTCTCAGCGGCCTTAATGCCATGTTCCGGATAGAGGGCAAGAAAATTCTGATCCTTTCTGCTCCGAGCGCTCCGATGTATAGCGACCGCAAAACCGTAAGCGGCAAAGTAGTCGACACTCATGGCGAACCCATCATCGGCGCCAACATCGTAGAAAGCGGCACAACGAACGGAACGACAACCGACATCGACGGCAATTTCAGCCTCGAAGTAGCCTCCAATGCCCTCCTAACCCTTACCTATATAGGCTATACCCAGCAAGAACTATCCGTCAGCAATCGCACCGTATTCAAGCTAGTGATGCACGAGAACGCTCAAACCCTTGAAGAGGTAGTTGTAGTTGGTTATGGGGTGCAGAAGAAAAAGTTAGTGACCGGCGCGACCATACATGTATCGGGAGAGGATGTATCGAAGATGAATTCTACTTCAGTGTTAGGCGCACTTCAAAGCCAGTCTCCCGGATTAAGTATTACAAAAACATCGGGCCAGCCCGGCTCAGACTTCAAGGTTTCCATTCGCGGTATAGGAACTACTGGCAACTCCACGCCTCTGTTTATTGTCGACGGAGTGACTGTCGGCAATATCAGCAATCTAAATACGGCCGATATCGAAGCCATAGACGTACTAAAAGATGCAGCCTCCTCGGCCATCTATGGATCGCGTGCCGCAAATGGAGTAATTCTTATAACTACCAAACAGGGCGAAAAGGGTAAGGTATCCTTGCAATACGACGGATATTATGCTATACAAACCACTTATCGCATGCCCAAGCCTTTAAATGCCCAAGACTATGCTATGATAATGAGCGAAAGCGCCAGAAATTCAGGGTTGCCCGATTTTGACTATGCAAAACTAGTTCCGGACTGGAATAAAATAGAGTCCGGCCAGTGGAGCGGAACCAATTGGCTGGAAGAGATCACAAACAACAAAGCTCCGATGCAAAACCATTCCCTTAATTTGACCGGTGGTAACGAACATGGCAAATACTCTATGGGCCTCTCCTATCTGGATCAGTTAGGAATTATTGGGAAGCCGGCCAATCCATACTATCAGCGATATACATTCCGAATAAACACAGAGTTCGTTGTCGCTAAAAACCGCGACTTCGACATACTGAAAATCGGCGAAAGCTTGACTTACAGCTACACAAAAAGAAGCGGCAACTTAAGCACCGGCGGGGCGAATAATAATATCAGAAGCGCTTTGGCTACCAATCCGTTCCTGCCTATGTACGACGAAACCGGAGAGTATCACTATACCCTGCCATGGTTTGAACCGCATGCCAATCCTTATGCGATCATTGATTACGCACAGAAAAACAGAGAGAATTTATCCCAGGCGATAAACGGAAGAATATATGTATCTATTCAGCCTATAAAAGATTTGATATTGCTATCCGGCTTCGGAATAAATACAATATCTGATTACGCAAGGTCTTATACGCCTACATTCCATATTGGCTCAGACCCGGCGCATATTCAAACAATAGACATCGTTAGCCAATCTCAGTCAAGCTCTTTAAGGTGGATATTCGACACTACGCTGAATTATAAAAAGGGCTTTGCTCAAAACATGCTAAGCGTGATGGTAGGCATGTCGGCTGAAAGAAGCGGGATAGGGCAAAATATAAGCGGAAGCAATCAAGGCTCTGTTTTTGACAGTTTCAAATTTGCTTATCTGGATAATGTTCCAACTATATCGCCCGAACTTACAACACTCGGCGGCGCTCCGTTGGTAGAAACTCGCTTGTTGTCATTCTTTTCGCGGCTGAATTATGATTACAAAGAAACCTATATGCTGTCATTGATTTTCCGCGCCGATGGTTCGTCAAATTTTGCGCCGAATAACAGATGGGCATATTTCCCTTCGGTATCCGCAGGATGGGTAATAACAAACACCGATTTTATAATGAGAGCTATTCCTCGTATGGGCTTTCTGAAGTTGAGGGCAAGCTGGGGGCAAAATGGAAATTCGGCTATCAGTCCGTTTCAGTATTTGGGCACCATCAACATGTCTGACGGTATAGCTGTCTATTTCCCTGGTATCGACAAATCCTTGCTAACGCAGGGTGCGTATCCCGATATTGCTCCAAACCCCGACATTAAGTGGGAAACTTCCGAGCAACTGAATATTGGCTTCGATTCACGTTTCTTTAACAGCAAACTCTATATCAACTTCGACTGGTACAACAAAATGACAAAAGATTGGTTAGTACGGGCGCCTATATTGGGTAGCAGTGGAACCGGA
>JAITHO010000200.1 GCA_031279915.1 Tannerellaceae bacterium | reverse complement strand
CTCGAAGGCCCCGACGCCGTTGTGATCGGAATGGACAGCAAAGCGGTTGTGGATTCCAACCTGGGCATTCTACGAAGCTTCCAAAAGTTATCTCCCGAAAAAATGCAAGAGCTCGCAACCGCCCTCCAACCATTCTACCAACACGAAAACCTGCCCTGGATGGACGACAACTACATCGACGGGCTATGGCATTCCTAACCCCTCATTATCATTATATATGTACCGAAAAATTATCACGGCCCTGTTGATGGCCCAGCTCATCGTCGCCACGATTAGGGCAGCCGAGCCTCAGCGTCCGCCCGTTTGGGGAATCGCCAAGATGACCTTCTTGGTTAGCAGTATGGATATGGCTCGCGAATATTACGGACGCTTCCTTGGCTTTGCCGAGGCCTTTTCGTATCCTTCGGATCTGGGAACGGTGGTGTCATTCAAAGTGAACGACAGGCAGTTTTTGGAGTTTATAGAGGATAAGGATGCAAAGGAGAAGACGCGGCTCGTATCACTGTCGCTCGAAACCGAATCCGTATCCGAAATGCATAGCTACTTGATTTCGCGCGGCCTCAGCCCGACAGAGCCCAAGCCCGACGGAGCCGGCAACGAGGCCTTCAGCGTGCAGGATAGCTGGGGCAACGTCATCGAGTTCGTTGATCTCAACGCCAACGGACTGCATCGACAATCGCGGGGCAAATTCCTCTCCGAAACGCGCATCTCCAGCCGCATCCATCACGCCGGATTATACTCCGGAAAGCTCGACGAGAACGACCCCTTCTGGGCAGGCATCATGCAATGCCGCGAAATCGTGCGCTATCCATTAGACAAAAACGAGGCCGGCGTGATTCAATACCTCGGCCTGCCCGAATGTACCGAGAACATTGAGCATTACTCGCCTTGCGACCGGAACTTCAGCCACCCCTGCCTGCTGGTCGACGACATGCAAGACGCCATCTACACCCTCAAAGAACGCCGCCGCGACCAGCGCTTAGCCCGCCCCTCCATAGGCCGCACCAAACGCTGGCTACTTAACCTGCTCACGCCCGACGGCACACGGGTGGAGTTCACCGAGGCCTTCTGCATAAAGTAAAGCCCTCCCCCACTCTTTTAAGAAGTAATTTCCGCTCGAACATCAGTCATTCCCGCTCGAAAAACAAGTCATTCCCGCGAAGGGGGAATGACTTGTTTGGGCAGGTATAATGACCTTTCGACCCCTACGAGGCAAGTGTTTTTACAGGCGCAAGCAAATTGCCCGTTAGGGCATCCATATCAATAGAAAGCGCATCCCGTATGAAATTTCCCCATAGGGGATACACATTGTTTATCTGCTGTGCATCCCCTACGGGGAAGTTGGTGGATTTGGCAGGCATATTTCTATTGATATGAATGCCCTACGGGCAACCAGGGTTCGAACAATATTATTGAAGGTATCACAAAAGGGTTTCGATCGTCCAAAGAGGTCATTTCCCGCCTGCCCATGTGGATCATCTCCGCTCGAACATCAGGTCATTCCCGCGAAGGCGGGAATCTCCGATCGGGAAAACGGGACGCTTGTATCTTTTTTAGACATAAAAAGGCTAATGCTATCGTCCCAGCAGTCGATCGGAGATTCCCGCCTTCGCGGGAATGACCAATTGTTCGAGCGTGAATTGTTGTTTGTAAAACGTCGTTCCATATTCTTTTCCGCAAGCCAAATCACAAGTGATTTCACTCCGGATATTTTTCCGCAAGCCAAATCATAAGTGATTTCACTCCGGATAATTTTCCGCAAGCCAAATCACAAGTGATTTCACTCCGGATTTTTTTCCGCAAGCCAAATCATAAGTGATTTTATTCCGGATTATTTTCCGCAAGCCAAATCACTTATGATATGACTTCAGATTATTTTTCGCAGGCCAAATCATAAGTGATTTCACTCCGGATATTTTTCCGCAAGCCAAATCACTTGTGATATGAGTTCGGATTTTTTTCCGCAGATAAAATCACTTGTGATATGACTTCAGATTTTTTTTCGCAAGCCAAATCACAAGTGATATGAGTTCGGATTTTTTTCCGCAGATAAAATCACTTGTGATATGAGTTCAGATTTTTTTCCGCATGGAAAATCACTTGTGATTTGAGTTCGGATTTTTTTCCGCAGGTGAAATCACTTGTGATTTGGCTTCGGATTTTTTCCTACATTTGCGTTTATAATAATTATAATAGAAAACAGATAGAATTATGGACAAGTTTATTTCCTTCCGCTTTAAGCTGCTTTTGAGGAGGCTAAACATCGCTGAACATTATGACTTTTTCGACAGTTTTATCATTGCGGGATTGTTAACAACGGCCGGCACAATTGCGATGACGAGCGATGTTTTCAATCTGCTGCGAACGGCTTTCGGGCGCGAAGATGCGTTGTACAAGCAAAGCCAGGCTTCGGCGCAGACGGCCAAGATTGCCTATTTGCACGAGAAACGCATTGCGCTATACCTACATTTTTGGCATTGCGTCAACATGACGAAATATTACGATAATCCGGCCATGACGCAGGCTACTAAAACCTTGCTCTTCCTAAAAAACAATTACAAGAACCTGCCCGGCGCGAGCTATCAGGATGCGAGCGGAATAATGACGAATTTCTTGGAAGACTGCGAGAAAAGCGAGTGGAAACCATCCATCGAGACTCTGAATTTGATGGATACCGTCGATATGACGAAAGCGGCCAACGATGCCTTCAAGTCGCTGTATATGGAGCGCTCGATCGACAAGGTGACGGTTGTGGAGATGGGTAAGCTCGGCGAAATCCGTCGCGAAGTCGACATGGCCTTCGAGGCTTTAGTTGAAACCCTCAACGTGGCCTGGCGATCGAACGAGATGGGGGCTCAAGACGAAAGCTTACGCGACCAGCTGCTGGATGCTCGACTGAATATCAACAGCGCAATCCATCAGGCTCAACTGAACCTCTCGCACCGCAAGCATCACAAAAAAGAAAAGAAGGAGGAGACGGATGGCAAAAAGGACGTTGCCTCTCAAACCGATTCGGCCTCTAAGCCGGCCCCCGCTCATGATAAAGCTTCGTCATGATGGTTGGTTATGAAAGGAGGATGTGTCAAAGGGTATTTCCGCCTGCCCGAGCATATTTTTCGAGCGAGAATGCATAGCTCCCACCCGCTTTTTGTTGGCGGATGGGCTCGAAGTCTATATTATCGCCTGCTGGTAGGCTTCGACCTCGTTTTTATGCACTGTTTTCAGCCGGATACGGATTACAAAGGCTTGATTTGGTACTGCAATACTGTTGGGAATGAGGATGTCAAAATAAGAGATTCCCACTTTATCGCGATAATAAGTGGCCGGTTTGCCTTCGCCTTTGAGCTGGGCGGGTTTGCCGGTAGACAAAAAATGGGCTTTGTCGATCAGGTAGAGGCTGTCGGGGCTTTGCGGCATCGGAACTTTCAGTCGCAGCATGTCGTTCATGGGCTTATTGAATACCACCAGATAAATGTCTTGGCCTTTTTGCGTTGAATATCCCCAGTCTTGTTTCTCCAGAATGGAATGATTGACGCCATAGATGGCATCGCCGTTTACGGCCATCCATTCCCAGGCTGTCGGCCCATGCAGATTGTTTCATCCAGGCTCCTTCCCACGTCCCGTCGAACCAAAGCCCCTTGGCGGCAGGATAATTAGTCAGCAATTCAATCAACTGATTTCTTGTGAATGTTTTGAAGGTTTCATATTGTGAAGCCTCTTTTTCCGAAAGGAAAGGATTGAAAGTATCCCAGTTGGCGAGGTCGTTAGCGGTGAATGGCTTTCCTCCCGTATACCCCGGATGATTCCAATCTATAATGGAAAAATAGAGATACACATCTATACCCTCGGCAGTATATGCATCGACCAAGGCTTTTACAATATCCTTTTTATATGGAGTGTTGGCTATCGTATAGTTAGTGTATTTACTTGGCCACATGCAAAAGCCATCGTGATGTTTGGTTGTGAAAATCATATACCGTGCACCCATCTGCTTAGCCTGTTTAGCCCATCTGACGGCATCAAAGCTTTTAGGATTGAATTGTTTGTAGAGCGCGTCGTATTCTTCTTTGCTGATCAATCCGGCAGACCGAAACCATTCGGCGGCTCCCGCCGAAGTCTTGCCCTTCCATTGCCCTCCCGGAATGGCATATACTCCCCAGTGAATGAACTGTCCGAGACCGTAATCGCGCCAACGTTGCATCTCGCTGTCCATCCGCCTGCCAAGCCGGTGAGCTCCATGCTTCAAGGGGACTTTCGTTGAGTTGGATGATGTTTGAGCAATACCCTGCCAACAAAAAGCAGAGCATAATAAAAAGATAAAAGGCAGCATTGTTTTCATGTGTAGAAATGTTGTTATGGGGACTTCTAAAATGAGATCTTCCTAATCTTGATTTTCCGACAGAGCCGAAGTCTGTTAAAACTCCGTCTGAATATCGCTGCATATTTGCAATCTTTTTCTGAGATTCGTTTAGCGCAGCAAGTAAGCATCCTCCTTCATACTAAAAAAGCGTGCAAACCGGGGCTGAATGGTTTGCACGCTTTTTTGTTTTGTCGTGGGATGAGCGGGGGGATGCTCGGAGGGCGTTGGTCTATGCGATTGCTTTGTCGGCTCGTTTGTTACTGCTGCGAAATTCGGTGGCGCTTATTCCTGTCATCGCCTTGAAGAATCTTGAGAAGTGGGAGATTTCTTCGAATCCAAGAACAGCCGCAATCTCTTTGGGCGACTTAGCAGTGTAGTACAGCAGTCGTTCGGCTTCGGCAACGATCCGATTATGTATGATCTTGATGGCCGAAGGCTGTCGATAGTAAGTAAGAACATTGGCCAGGGTTTGCGGCGATTTGTGGAGCATGTCGGCATAGTCTTGCACTTGTTTTTTATCGCGGAAATGTTCGTCGACAAGCGCGTAGAACTTGCGCATAATTTCAAATCGCACGCTGTTTTGTGGCCTCACTCCCATCTTGTTTCTGGCCATCCGGCAGCAAAGAATGAGAGCTCTCTTGAGAATGAGCCTCAGCATTTCGTCTTGCATCGAATCCCGAAAGTTCATCTCCTCGGCAAAAACATCCTTGAGCCTCCTGAGCTTGAAAGCATCCTCTTCGGAGGGAATCCTGAAGCTCACAATGTTGAGCGATCCGTTGAAAAGTAATCCGTTGCAAAGCACTTCGTCGTCGTGCTCAATGATATGAAAGAATCGGCTGTTGAACATGATTGTGCCGTAAACTCCATTTATTTTCTTCACTTCGAGGTGATGCAGATAAGAGAGCGAAACAACTTCGCCGGCTCCAAACACAAATAGTTCGTGATTGATGATAAGTTCAATTTCGCCTTCTTCCACCCAGATAATTTTGTATAACGTCTTATCGCGCAGAATATCGTCGGCTTCGTCGAGGCAATCGCACATCAGCAACTTGCTCTTTAATTTATTGTTATCATAGATATATCTCATACGTCATTTATATTTTTATTTACCATAAAGGTAGAATTTTATTTTGTTTCAACAAAAAAACTTTGTAGTATATTTGCCGCACTCAAACACAGAACATAAAACATCACCACTATATGAATCTCTCATTTAAGGCTATTGAACCCACGGATAAGGCTATCATAACTTCCTATACCTTCAATAGTCCGATCCAAAGTTGCGATATTTCATTTGCCAACATGTGCAGTTGGCACTTCTTATATAAAAGCGAATATACCGAAGTCGACGGCTTTCTGCTGATTCGTTTTCGCATCGAGATCGACGGCAGCTACGTTTACGTGTTCCCGATCGGCAATGGAGATATCCGTTCGGTTATATCGTTGCTCGAAGAAGATTCGCTTCGATACGGTCGTCCGCTGAGCATCTTAGGCGTCACCCAAGTTTCAAAAGCGATCCTCGAGGAAACCTACCCCGACGGCTTCACTTTCGAATCCGATCCAAGCTATTGTGATTACATCTATCTCCGCGAAGATCTCGTCAATCTTACCGGAAAAAAATATCAACCCAAGCGCAATCACATCAACCGCTTCCGCAAGCAATATAACTACCGCTACCTCGACATAAGCTCCGAATTAGTTCCCGAATGTCTTCGCTTGGAATCGCAATGGTACAAAGCCAACAGCGCCGGCGACTATCAGCGAGCCCTCCAATACGAGCGTCGCTCTATGACTTTCGCTCTGAACCATGCCGACGAGATAGGCCTTGCCGGCGGAGCGATATGCGTTGAAGAGCAAATCGTTGCCTTCGCTTTTGGAGCCCCCATTAATGCCAACACCTTCGGAGTGCATGTTGAGAAGGCCGACGTTAGCTTTGACGGAGCATATAGCGTAATCAACCAAGAATTTGCCGCACACATTCCCCAGAATTTCATTTACATCAATCGCGAAGAAGATCTGGGCATCCCCGGCCTTCGACAAGCCAAGCGATCATATCATCCCACAATCCTGCTTGAGAAATACAGAGCTACACGAGCATTGCGCTGAACATTGCCGCATTCTTGCCCTTGACTTGCCCCGATGCGGCAGAAGTATTCTCGAATGTTTTCATACTTTTGCCGCCGGCTTTGGAAGCGCATTTGACTACAATTCGAATAATTATAACACTAATTTTAAGACCACATAAAAAATGTTTGTAATCATACCCTTTGTTTTTGTTGCAGGAATAGTATGCATTGCTATGGAAGACAAGCTGCATGTCAACAAAGCAGCCATAGCTTTAGTGATGGCCATAGTGCTTTGGATGCTGCTGATGTTCGATGCATACAACATCTTTGTAAGCCGCGGCAATGAGTTTTTCAGCAATTTTCTGGAAACGAATCCCGATATGGTAGGGCTTTCCCATCGCGAACAGTTTATACATTTCATCTCGAACCGAGCTATCATTTATAACTTGGGAAGCGTCACCGAAACATTGTTTTTTGTAATGAGCGCTATGCTAATAGTTGATTTGGTGGATAAGCATGGAGGCTTCCTTCCCATAACGGAGTTTATTGCCACCACTAACAAGCGCAAGCTCCTTTGGATGATCTGCATAACCGTCTTTCTGTTCGCTCCCCTGCTCGACAATATGGCGGCGGCGATAGTAGTGATGGCAGTGCTTCGCAAGCTGGTGATCGACCGCGGCGACAGGCTCAAGTACGCTTGTATGATAGTTATTGCGGCCAATGCAGGCGGATCGTTCTCCCCCATCGGCGACGTTACAACAATTCTGCTCTGGGTGGGCAAGAATACAACCCCCGTCCACCAGATAACCCACCTCTTCATGCCGGCCCTGGCTTGCATGCTTGTTCCGCTCATAATCGGCACATTTGTTTTGTTCCGCAAGGGCGAAAAACTTCGTGCAGCTAACTACGACGAGCGGGTGGTCGACGAATTTATTCCAACAATTCCCGCTCAGGCGCGAATCACCATCTTGTCGATCGGGGTACTTTCGCTGGCGCTGGTTCCGGTATTCCAAAATCTAACGAATCTTCCGCCATTCCTCGGCGTACTGTTCGGACTTGCGGTATTATGGTTTTACACAGACATCATGTATAGCCGAATGCGTCACCTTCGCGAATCTCGCAAGATGCGCGTTATCACTCTGCTGCCGAACGTTGATTTGGCAACAATATTCTTCTTCCTTGGGATATTGATGAGCGTTGGAGCTCTGGAAACCTCCGGACATCTGGCCCTTATGTCTGGCTTTCTCGACAAATACATTCACCAGCCCTACCTGATAAGCTTCGTAATCGGACTGATGTCGTCGGGCGTCGACAACGTAGCCCTCGTAGCTGCCACCATGGGAATGTATCCCATACAGGTCGGCGCCGACCTGTCGGAATATGCGCAAAACTTCGTTGCCGACGGCGGTTTCTGGACCTTCCTCACCTACTGCGGCGTAACAGGCGGCAGCCTCCTTATCATAGGCTCGGCCACAGGGGTGATTGTGATGGGAATGGAAAAAGTAGAATTTACATATTACATCAAGCGATTCTCCCTCCTTGCCCTTGCCGGCTATATAAGCGGAGCCATTGTATACATGATGCTACATTAGTCCCCAGCAATAGCAATAGCAATTCCAGATTCACAACTTACGGATTAAAGCCGCCGATCAACCTGCTCTGGCGGCTTTTTTCATTGCCTCCATCGCCATATACCGCCCCCGCTCCCTTGCCTTTCCATTGATAAAACCGATTGCTGCCGCATACACATCGCTATAATCAATGAAAATATCATCTGACAGAGCCTCCAATAAATTTCTACGGAGGAAATATCATCTGACAGAGCCTCCAAAAAAATTCTCCGGAGGAAATTTCATTTGACAGAGCCTCCAAAAAAAATCTCCGGAGGAAATTTCATTTGACAGAACCTCCAAAAAAAATCTCCGGAGGAAATTTCATCTGACAGAGCCTCCAGAAAAATTCTCCGGAGGAAATTTCATTTGACAGAGCCTCCAGAAAAAAAATCCTCCGGAAATTTCATCTGACAGAGCCTCCAGAAATTTTCTCCGGAGGC
>JAITHO010000037.1 GCA_031279915.1 Tannerellaceae bacterium | reverse complement strand
TGGTCTAAGGCAATGATACAGCTACCTTTTTTCACGTAATTAATTTCAATACGCAAATGCTGATGAGGCCCGAAAGTTTCGAAGGGTTTAAAAGATTTGAAGCGGAATACATCTGAGAGCCGTTTATTCTCCAAATCTTGGCTTATCCAAGCTAAAAGTCCCCAAAAAGATTGTTCGTTTGATTGTGACATTGCGTGAATGTTTTTCCGTGGAACAATATATGCATTATTTGATAGCGGAACAAAAATCTCCATGCGATATTAGTTTTAAAGGATAATCATATTATTTGAAGTGCAAAGTAAGGCTAAGCGCACGACTTAAAGGCGCGCTACGCTCAATAAAATCATAAAAGAACGGAACCGCAGAAGCATAATCGTACACTTTTGGGAATTGAGGCAGCATGACTATAAAAGCGCAGGGGGCAAAAAAGCAGTTCCCTGCTCTGTTTTTTCGAACGTGAAATTATTTTTGATGATTGAACCTTGAAAAAGAAATCAAACAATAAACCCGGATTTGTCATTAGGATCACCACTGAGCACATCATGATTTTTATGGAGCTCCGCAATTTGTGAAATCTATAATCTGCGGAGCATTAGCCGCATCAGGCAGGGTGCTGCCCCATACCAAGCACAAATACAGCAGGCGCCAATGACAAATCCGGGCTTATGAGCAACCCCTTTCGGTAGAAGTTCGGCAAGCTTTCCACCGGGTGGAAACCTTCCGGAAAAAGTGCGGCAAGCTTTCCACCGAGTGGAAACCTTCCGGAAAAAGTGCGGCAAGCTTTCCACCGGGTGGAAACCTTCCGGGAAAAGTGCGGCAAGCCTTCCACCGAGTGGAAACTGTCCGGAAAAAGTGCGGCAAGCTTTCCACCGGGTGGAAAAACCGGCTATCGGACATTTTGGGTTTATAAATGAAGCTAAGAAAATGGCGCTGTAGGTGGAGTCTGCCAAAATCATGAGTTGGCTTTTGGCTCGGCGCTGAGCCTAATGACAAATCCGGGATTATTTATATGCATGATATGCATTGCATCCCCTACGGAGAAGTTGTTGGACTTGGATGGCATATTTCTATTGACATGGATGCCCATACGGACAAATCAGCGCTTGTTATAAGCTATTTATAGAACCTTGTCGAACTCATGTTAGTTATTAACCGTCCAAAAAAAAGTTCGCCGAAAGCATCAAAGCTTCTCAGCGAACTTATCTTAAAAAGAGTCGAGCCGAAATTGTAGCAGGATTCGACATGCAAAGCCAATAGAGGAATCTAAAGGCTCATAACCTGAGAAATTGTCGGCTCAGACTCTCTAAACAGTAATGCGAATTCGTTTTTCAATGATTGCGACGCAGAAGAAGCATCATTAGCTGTTGGACGACTAATAAAAAATAGCCATTATCACTCGCCAAAGACCAACGCCAATCGCAATTGCTCCGAGCGTGCCCTGAAGCGGAAGTAATCGGTTCAGAAGCGCTTTTGCTTTCTCAGAGGCATCGGCGCTGCGCGAGAGGAAATTGCTGATCACTGGATAGCCAAGCACAAAACCCAAGCCGATCTGGAGCACAGAGCCGGCAAGGGTCGTCAGCCAGTACATTCCGGAATGATGATGGCGCCCAATGCCCAAAATCGCATCGAGCAGTCCAAAAATGCCTATCACTGCAAAGGCGAGCCCTATCCAAGCCTGCCACGGAGCAATCTTTTCGTACCATTCTTTGGCTTCGGGCTTGCGCGACAATATTATACTGGGAACGGCTAGGAGGCCAAGGAAAATAAGCATTATACCGTATATCATAGCTGAATTAACTTGAATTTGAGAAATGAGGTCGGGAAATCCGGAAAAAATTACTCTTAAACTTCGGAACTTATAGCGCCGCCCGTAAGCTGTTTATAAGCCACGATCTGCATCAAACCCGTAAGCAGAGCCGCAACAATGAAACCTACAATAAGAGCTATCACGCCGGCTATGCAAAGCCCAACCATCACTAACCAAAGCAAAATCAGCGGCACAACATAGGGGGCGGTCACTTCCCAGCTCCTGCGCAAAGCCTCAGTTATCCCACAATCCGTATCAACGAGAAAAATCGTTGCAAATTGGAGCCGAAGGGCAACGTAAAGGAGCGGAATCATCAAAATTAGAAACAAGAGGATCCCAACGGTACCAAAGCTTGCCAAAGCGCTCATGAAGTCGCTGCCACCGGATGTTGCTCCAACAATCAGCACAATGATAAACGCTATTAAAAAAATCCATATAACAACTGCAGCTCCAATAATTATCATCAGGCCGAGAGCCTTCCAGAATTTGGGCATTTGCTCCTGAAACGACGATAATTGCGGCTCTTTACCTTCAACAGCGTCGAGGCACATCCGAGTGTAACCAAGCATAAAAACTACGCCAAGAAAAAGCGACAATAACGACGCTACAAAATTCAGGATGCCGCCATTTAGCTGTATCAAACTGATTATAAAACTGAGGATTCCGTATGCAATAAGAATGCCCATGAGAATCCAAAAATTAGCTTTAAGCGCATTCCACGCTTGGCTTAAAATAAGTGAGAGGGAAAAATTGGTCTTCATAACAATGAAATTGATTTAATAATTAATACTTGTGGGCAAATATACTTCAATTTTTAAGACTGCAAAGTATTTAATGAATTATTTGGCCTTACGGTTTTTCCCTCCTGCTTTTGGATCCTTGAGAGCGCTTCCCGCAAATATTCTCGGCCTCTTTTAAGGCTTATAATTGGCGGCGGTAAAAGGGTTCGAGCATACGTTTCTCCAAAAAAAGACAGTTTGGGATAGCCTGTCGGTTGGCTAATCCCAAACTGTCTTGCGGTCTTATGTCTAAGAAACTATTACTGCAGAATCAAAGTCCCATTTTAGCTTCGATTGCGCTGAGTTCGTCGCTCATATTGAGATTGTAATATATCCCGCGCAGGGCAACCATGTATTCTCTTTCTTCGGACTTGAGCTGGTGGGCTTTTTCGAAGAAAGGCAGGGCCTGGCGGAATAGTTCTTTTGCTTTCTGAACTTCTTCCTGGTAGAGCTTGTTGTCGCTGATGGCGTTTGCTTCGTTCTGTTTGTTAAAGGCGCGGTTGAAATAGATGCGGCCCATGTTGCCTTGTATGTCGGCATTGTCGGGTTCGAGCGAGATCGCCTTTGAGAAGTTGGCCATTGCGTTCTCCTCATCTTTGTTTTGCTCGTACACTATGCCGAGCACGTTGTACAGATTGGCGTTTTCGGGGGTTTGGGCGATGGCTTTGTTCAGGAAGACGATTGCTTGTTCGCCCCGATTGGTATATAAATAAATGTTGATGAGGTTGAGGAGGAAGAATTGCTCGTTGGGGAGTTTAGCTAGGCCTTCTTCGAGGGTTTTCTCCATGTTGACGGTGTCTTGCAGGGTTTGATATTCGCTGAAGAGGTATTGGTAGACTTCGTTGGTATTATAGTCGGTACCTGAGGCGCGTTTGAGGGCGGCGATGGCGAGTTCGTGATTATCAAGCTGTGCGGCGGCCACTGCAGCGTAGTATTGGGCGAGCATGAAGTTGGAGTCTCTGGCCGCCACTTTTTCGCCGGCGAACATTGGATGGTTGGAGATTTGCACGTATTGGTCGAAGCTTTCGTAGGCCTTTTGATAGTTCCTTTCGTTGAAATAGTATGCTCCGGCGTTGATGAAGTAGATGTGGTCAGCTCCGAGTATTCCTTTGATGTCTTTGGTGTGCTTGGGTTTGACTTTTCCTTTGGCATCTGGGATCTGGTCGAGTTCATAAGATTTTTCGAAGAATTGCAATACGTTGAGCAGTGCGCTATACATTACTGCTTCGTTGGGCTGCTGGCCCAGGAGTTGCTTCATGCGTTCGGCGCTGAATTGTTGGTCTTCGATGTATCCTGCTACGTACCATGACTCGGGGTTGTCCTTTGTTTCTGCGTTGGCCAATGCTCCTTTGATGAGTTCGCGGGCTTCATTGAAGTTGGCATTGGTGTTTTTTGCTATGCTTCGTGCTTCGCTGACTGCTTTTTTCTGTGCGAAGGCGGCCGTTACGGCGGTGCATAATACGATAATAAACAGTAGTCGTTTCATTGTAAATGATTTTTTGATATTAATACTTTGTTTTGAGTTATTATTCTTGGTCTTCTTCGTCCGGAAAGTCGATGTCAACGTCGTCGTCGGTATCCTCTTCGACGTCGTCGATGTCATCAATTGGTCGGTAGAAGGTTTCTTCTATTTCTTTGCGGTCGGCGTTGATGCTTCTGTTTAGCGCTTCGGATTGGGCTTTCTCTTCGGCATTTTTTTCGTCGGCTTCGGAGAGGACTTTGCATACGGATGCTATTTCGTCGTGTCGCTTTTCGAGGTTGATTAGCCGAACGCCCTGGGCTGCTCGTCCGATCAGGCTTATGTTGAGCACGCTCATGCGGATTGTTATTCCTGATTTGTTGATGATCATGATGTCGTTGCCTTCGATTACGTTCTTGATGGCAACGAGCTTGCCTGTTTTGTCGGTGATGTTAATAGTCTTGACGCCTTTGCCGCCGCGGTTGGTCATGCGATAGTCATCTATATGCGATCGCTTGCCGTATCCTCTTTCGGATACTACGAGTATGGTTTCCTCGTCTTTATTCTTTATGCAAACCATTCCTACGACTTCGTCGGCGGTGTCTTCGTCGAGCGTCATGCCTCTGACGCCGGAGGCTGTTCGGCCCATTACTCGCACGGCGCTTTCATGGAATCGGATGGCTCGCCCGTTGCGGTTGGCGATGATTACTTCGTTGTTGCCGTTGGTGAGCCGAACGTCTATTAGTCCGTCATCTTCGCGGAGGGTAATCGCATTGACGCCGTTTTGCCGCGGACGGGAGTAGGATTCCAGCAGGGTTTTCTTGATGAATCCTTGTCGGGTGCAGAAGAGGAGGTAGTGCGATTTGAGGAAGTCTACATCAGATCGGAGCTGCTTCACTCGGATGAAGGCATTGACCTTATCGTCGGGCTCAATGTTGAGTAGATTCTGTATGGCGCGTCCCTTAGCGTTCTTGGCTCCTTCGGGGATTTCGTAAACCTTCAGCCAGTAGCATTTGCCTTTGGCGGTGAAGATAAGGAGGGTTGCATGCATGGATGCGGGGTAGATATATTCCACGAAGTCCTCCTCGCGGGTTTCCGATCCTTTGGCTCCAACGCCGCCGCGGGCTTGCGCATGGAAGTCGCTCAAGGGCGTGCGCTTGATGTAGCCTTTATGCGAGATGGTGATGATCATTTCGTCGTCGGCATAAAAGTCCTCCGGATTGAGCTCTTCGGATGCATACACGATTTCGGTTCGCCGCTGGTCGCCGTACTTCTCCTTAATCTCGATAAGCTCGTCCTTGATGACCTTCATGAGCAGATCAGGATTGTCGAGGATTTCCTTCAGCTGGGCAATGAACTTCGTGATCTCGTCGTACTCCGAGCGGAGCTTGTCTTGCTCCAAACCGGTGAGCTGACGCAAGCGCATCTCTACTATTGCCCGCGCCTGAATCTCGCTGAGCGAGAAGCGGTCGATGAGGTTGGCTATCGCCTCCTGAGGGCTCTTCGATGCGCGAATGATGGCAATCACCTCGTCTATATGATCGGATGCAATGATGAGACCTTCCAGTATATGCGCCCGCTCTTCGGCCTTCCGGAGCTCGTATCGCGTGCGGCGAGTTACCACTTCCTTCCGATGGTCAACAAAAGCCTTTATCAAGTCCTTAAGATTAAGCTGCCGCGGGCGACCATTGACCAGCGCAATGTTATTCACGCTAAACGACGATTGCAGAGCCGTCAGCTTATACAGCTTATTGAGTACAACGTTAGGATTAGCATCCCGCTTAACGTCAACAACTATCCGCATGCCCTGGCGGTCGGATTCATCGTTCACGTAAGACACACCCTCCAGGCGCTTATCATTCACCAGCTCCGATATATACTTAATCAGCTCCGCTTTATTCACCAGATAAGGTATCTCCGTAATGATAATCTTATCGTGGTTGTTCTCAACCTCAATCTCCGCCTTGCCACGCAGGATAACCCTCCCGCGACCGGTTTCAAACGCTTCCTTCACGCCCGAATAGCCATAGATAGTCGCACCCGTAGGAAAGTCAGGCGCCTTAACGAAGTGCATCAATCCCTCCACATCAATCTCTCCACGGCTGTCAATATAAGCAATGCAACCGTCGAGCGTTTCAACAATATTATGCGGAGGCATATTCGTCGCCATTCCAACCGCTATACCAGATGCGCCGTTGATCAAAAGATTCGGAATGCGCGTAGGGAGCACAGTCGGCTCGCGCAGCGTATCGTCGAAGTTAAATTGAAAGTCAACCGTTTCCTTGTCGATATCGCGAAGCATCTCCTCCGCAAGCTTGCTTAGACGCGCCTCAGTGTATCGCATCGCCGCCGGCATATCACCGTCAACCGACCCGAAATTACCCTGCCCGTCAACAAGCGGATAGCGCAACGACCAAACCTGCGCCATCCTAACCATAGAGAAATACACCGCCGTATCCCCGTGAGGATGATACTTACCGAGCACATCTCCAACAATTCTGGCCGATTTCTTATAAGGCTTATCCGATGTGCTGCCCAGCTCATTCATACCGAAAAGTATGCGCCGATGAACCGGCTTAAAGCCGTCTCTAACATCAGGAAGCGCTCGCGAAACGATAACCGACATTGAGTAATCAATGTAGGCCGACTTCATCTCCTCCTCTATATTGATCTTTATAATCCTGTCTTGTTCAATCATTGATTATCTGAAAATTCTAAAAAGTAATGGGAACTATTTTTGCCGACTTGCCAAAAAAAGCGCACTAAGTTAATCATTTTTCAAACCTAAAAAAATACCATCGCAGCCCCCTGCAGCCCCAATTTCTTCAGCCAATAACTTAGCGAACAACTCTCTAACAGCATCAAGTAATCCCATAATTAAATATTTAAATTAATACTCATTTTATTTTAGCTGCGCAAATGTATGAAAAAGTTTTTCATCCCTGTTTGAATCCGTCGACAGTCGCATTCCGGCAAATACATTTCCGTTTTCTCCCTAAAAAAATCTCCCGCCAAGCCCTTCACTCCCCATTATCCGGAACTCCTCAAAAAGTATAACGCCAATAAAGTTCTTGAAAAGCTCCATCACAAAGTATTTAGAGCTTTCAAGTTCTTGAAAAGCTCTATCAAAAAGTATTTAGCCTTTTCAAGTTCTTGAAAACTC
>JAITHO010000197.1 GCA_031279915.1 Tannerellaceae bacterium | reverse complement strand
CTATCTCCGAAAAACGAGCCGTCCCAGAGTTGTTATTGCCTCGATCTTCGAAAAACGGGCCGTCCCAGAGTTGTTTTTGCTTCGAGCTTCGAAAAACGAGCCGTCCCAGAGTTGTTTTTGCTTCGATCTGCCGGAATGGGGCGAAAGTATGGACGGACTTGGGATGATTGAAGTTTGCGGGAGTTGAGTATTTTTGCGCATCAGTTACAAAAAATATTTATTATCATGAAAACAGGAGTTAGCGCATTAATCGCATTTTTTATGCTGGCGAGCGCCTTGACGGCGCAGAACGGAAGCCGGCAAGTTGAACTAAAGCTGCTTATGGATGGGGAGTTCAGGCAAATGTCTTATGTGGGCGAGATGAGATCTATGCCCGACGGCGAACACTACACGGCTATGAATCGCGAACGGAATATGATCATCAAATATTCGTACCGAACGGGATTACCTACGGATACCATTTTTAATACGAAGAAGGCGCGCGAGTGCGGCTTTGATACGTTCGACGGCTACGAGATTGCTGCTTCGGGTTACCGTATTCTTATCCGCAGGGAAACGGAGCAGATTTATCGCCGATCGTCGAAGTCGCGGGTTTACGACTACGATGTGCGGCGCAACTATGTCAAGAATATGACGGATGGGAACGAAAAAATTATGATTCCGACCTTCTCGCCCGACGGACGGATGTGCGCTTTTGTGAAGGACAATAACATTTGGATAAGGAAATTCGACTTCGATACGGAGGTGCAAGTAACGCGCGACGGCGAGCTGAACCATGTTCTTAACGGGGTTACCGACTGGGTGTATGAGGAGGAGTTTTCAACAACGCGGCTCATGTCGTGGTCGCCCGATAGCGAGGTTCTGGCTTTTGTGCGTTCCGACGAATCAGAGGTGCCGCAGTTCTCCATACAGATGTATGGCGACAGCACGTATACCTCAGCTATCTCCTTCAAATATCCTAAACCCGGAGAGGCCAACTCGAAGGTGAGCCTGCATGCCTACATCGTTCAAACGCGGGAGCTCAAGCCGCTCAAGGTTCCTACCGATGGCGATTTTTACATACCACGGATTGACTTCACGACTAACTCCGACCAACTGGCGGTGATGACGCTGAACCGACGGCAAAACATCTTTAATATGTATTACGTGAATCCGCGCAGCGGAGTGTCGCGCCTGATCTTGAGGGAGGAGAACGAGCGCTATTTCGACTCGGATATGATCTCAACCATAAGCTTCCACAAGAACGGTTTTATCCGCCTGAGCGAAACCGACGGATATACGCACATCTACATGCACAGCCCTACGGGAGTGGCGCAGCGGCAGGTAACAAAGGGCCCGTGGGACGTGACGCGACTGCATGGCTACGACGAGGCAACCCGAATGGTTTATTATGAATCGGCGGAGGAGAGCCCTTTGCGTCGATCGGTATATAAAATAGATGAAAAGGGGGTGAAGACTAAGTTGTCGACGAACGTGGGGACTAATTCGGCTACCTTCAGCGCATCCTTTGCCTATTATCTGGGCCGGCACTCCTCGATATCCAGTCCGCTGACTATTGCTTTGTATGAAACCAAAACGGGGAAGGCTGTTCGCAATCTGATTGATAATGCAGCCCTTCGCTCCAAGCTTGGCGAATATTCTTTTGGGCAGAAAGAGTTCACGCGGGTAGTTACCGCTTCGGGGGTTGAGCTGAACGGCTGGGTGCTGAAGCCTCAGGGATTTCAGGAAGGGAAGCAGTATCCGTTGCTTATGATTCAATACAGCGGGCCTAACTCGCAGCAGGCGGTGGATGGCTTCGGATTCGATTGGGAATATTATCTGTCGGCCAAGGGTTTCGTTGTAGCCTGCTTCGACGGGCGCGGCACAGGAGCTCGGGGCGAAGAATTTCGGAAGTGTACGTACATGAAGATGGGCGAATTGGAATCGCGCGATCAGGCTGAGGCTGCCCGCGAGCTGGCCAAGCTCCCCTTCGTCGACGGCAAGCGCATGGCGATATGGGGCTGGAGCTTCGGCGGATATAATACGCTGATGGCTATGTCGACCGGCAACGGAACCTTCAGCGCCGGTATTGCGGTAGCTCCGCCTACCGACTGGCGATTCTACGATACGGTATACACCGAACGTTTCATGCGTACTCCCAATGAAAATAAGGCCGGCTATGATGCCACTTCGCCCATTTTGCTTGCGGATAAGCTCCAGGGCAAGCTGCTTTTGGTTCACGGAACGGCCGACGATAACGTCCATTTCAATCAGAGCATCATCTACGCCGAGGCCTTAGTGCAAGCCGGCAAACAATTCGAAATGCAATTTTATAAGGATAGAAACCACGGAATAAGCGGAGGCAAAACCCGTATGCACTTGTATACTCGCATGACGGAGTTCCTCTTCAATAATCTGTAACAAGCGAATGTCGACGCCAATAAAGCACAAACCCTCCTGGCTCAAGACGCGGATAGGCGGCTGCGGACAATATTCCATGACAAAAGATATTGCAGGCAGGCTGAATACGATATGCGTGGCCGGAAAATGCCCCAACAGAGCCGAATGTTGGAGCCAAGGCACGGCCACCTTCCTCATCGGCGGACAGATCTGCACCCGCTCCTGCAAGTTTTGCAACACCCCTACGGGCCGCCCGCTTCCTTTAGATCCGGCAGAACCGGAGCTGGTGGCGCAAAGCATCCGACGGATGAACCTCAAGCACGCGGTAGTAACATCCGTTGATCGCGACGACCTGCAGGATGGCGGCGCAGAGCATTGGGCGCTTACTATCCGCGCCATCCGGCATACCTGCGCATCGACAACGCTTGAGGTTCTGATTCCCGACTTCAGGGGCGATCTGGCTCTGATAGATAAGCTAATCGACGAGGGTCCGCACATCGTGGGCCATAATCTCGAAACCGTTCGACGGCTAACTCCCGCAGTGCGTAGCCTTGCCGGCTATGACCGTAGCCTGAAAGTGATAGCACACGCAGCTCGTCGAGTTCCGTGCAAGACAGGCATCATGGTAGGCTTGGGCGAAACAGAGGCGGAGGTTCTGGAAGTGATGGACGATGCCCTCCGCGCCGGCGCCCGTATGCTCACCATCGGCCAGTATCTGCCTCCGTCGCAGAAGATGCTTCCGGTATCGGAGTATGTTTCGCCCGAAAAGTTTAGGGCTTGGAAGGAGATAGCCCTCGGCAAGGGCTATCGCAGCGTGGAGAGCGCTCCGCTAGTCCGCTCCTCATATCATGCAAAGGCAAAAGAGGTAGATGAGTAGGATGGCCGGCATGAATCGGAGAGCCGCCTTATCTCTTCCAGCTCAAAGGCGGATAAAAAGCGTTCGGGATATGCTCGATCTCTACGGATTTAGGCTGATAGACGACAGTGATAATGTCGAATCTAACGGCTTTCTCCACGTTGAACTTCTGTACATACATGTCGGCCGCAGCAACGATCCTGTTGATCTTCGATCGATTGACCGCCTCCCCCGGAGAGATAAGATAGGAAGCCGCACGGGTCTTGACCTCCACGAAGATCAGCTCCTCATCGGTTTCGGCAACGATATCCAATTCAAATCTCCTCCATCGCCAATTGGAATGGAGTATATCGTAGCCTATGGAGATTAAATACTGTCGGGCTTGCTCTTCGCCGTCAAGGCCTGTTTTAAGATTTTGGTGATTCATAGTTTCTTGATGATATTTTTATTTGACACGAATATAAGTAAATTAATATATTTGCCGCTATGAAGAAATTGAAAAAAGATCAGAAAAAGCGTATTCCCAAACTGCCCAGAATCCATAGGGTAACATTTGCGTTTAACGAAGAGGAGCACAAAGCCGTTTGCAGTTATATCAAAAAATATAAGATCACGAATAAGTCTCGTTTGTATAGAGAGGTCATAATGAAGCATGTGATCAAAACCTTAGTAAACGATTATCCCACACTCTTTAAAGAAAATGAAATGCGATGAATCCAATGGATATTGGTTTCATGCAGCAGGCAATTCAGGAAGCTCAACTTGCGTCGGCGTCGGGCGAGGTTCCTGTTGGCGCAGTTATAGTCGCCGCCGGTCGTATTATAGCTCGATCTCATAACCAAACGGAACTCCTTAAGGATCCTACGGCTCACGCAGAAATGCTTGCCATAACATCAGCCGCAAATTATCTCGGCTCAAAATACTTGAACGAATGTACGCTCTACGTTACCGTGGAACCCTGCCCAATGTGCGCAGGAGCGATAGGATGGGCTCAGCTTGGATCCTTGGTGTACGGAGCGTCTGACGATAAGCGGGGTTATAGCATATTCGCTCCCTCAGCGCTGCATCCAAAGACGGTTGTTCGGAGCGGAGTGATGGCTGAGGAGGCCGGACATCTGATGCAGGCTTTCTTCGGCAAACGGAGGCGATAGCTCTAATGCCTGCCGAGCGGAGCGATAGCCCACATCTTAATAGAGAATGACTGACATACAAAAACAAGATATAATGAAGGAACCTATCGAAGCCCAATCGTCTATCGTTGTGAAGGGCGCTCGGGTAAATAACCTCAAGAACATCGACGTCGAGATTCCGCGGGATCAGCTTGTGGTGATCACGGGTCTGTCGGGCAGCGGAAAGTCGTCGCTGGCCTTCGATACGCTTTATGCGGAGGGTCAGCGGCGCTACGTTGAGAGCCTTTCGTCGTATGCGAGGCAATTCCTGGGCCGAATGAGCAAGCCCGAATGCGATTACATAATGGGCATCCCTCCGGCGGTGGCCATAGAGCAGAAGGTGAACACTCGCAATCCCCGATCAACCGTTGGCACATCGACGGAGATATACGAGTACCTCCGCCTGCTGTTCGCTCGGATCGGCAAAACCATCTCTCCGGTATCGGGCGAGGAAGTTCGGAAGCACCAAACGGCAGATGTGGTCGACTTTATATTCGATTATCCGGAAGATACTCCCTTTGCGATCTTTGCTCCGCTGATTCTTCCGGAGGGGAGGAGCGTGAAGGATCAGCTTGAGGTGCTGATGAAGGAGGGCTATACACGTTTGCTGGTGAACGATAAGGTTTGCCGCATCAGCGAGGCGCTGTCGGATCGCTCTCTGCAGAGCAGTCAGCAGATTGAGATAATGATAGACCGGCTTGAGGTGCCTTCCGACAAAACAATGCGCGGTAGAACGGCAGATTCGGTCGAGACAGCCTTGTTTGAAGGACGCGGAGCCTGCCGCATAAGGATCTATCTTGAAGGAACGACCCTTGCCAGAGATTTCTCTAACCGCTTTGATGCCGATGGCATCTCGTTCGAGGAGCCCTCCGATCAGATGTTCAGCTTTAACAGCCCCATGGGAGCTTGCCCTAAATGCGAGGGCTTCGGGAAGGTGGTCGGCATAGATCGCAACCTGGCGATTCCGAACAAGCAGCTATCCGTGTACGACGGAGCCGTTGTATGCTGGCGCGGAGAGACCATGGGCGAATGGCTGCAGATGTTCATTCGCGACAGCGCCAAGTACGACTTCCCCATACATCGCCCTTACATTGATTTGACGAAGGCGGAGGAGGATTTCCTCTGGAACGGTCGCGGCAAGGTGAAGGGCATCAATCATTTCTTTGAATTTGTTGAGGAGAACATGTACAAGGTTCAATATCGGGTTCTGATGGCTCGATATCGTGGCAAAACGGTATGCCCTCAGTGCGACGGCAGGCGTCTTAAGGCCGAAGCAATGTACGTGAAGGTTGGCGAACGGGATATTGCGTCGCTGGTGTCGATGCCCGTATCCGAGCTGCATGAGTTCTTTGCCAATCTGACCCTGAGCGATGCCGATACGGCTGTGGCCAAGCGGATATTGGTGGAGATTCGTAATCGCATCAACTTCCTGATGGACGTTGGGCTCGGCTATCTTACGCTCGATCGTCCGTCGAACTCGCTATCCGGCGGCGAGAGCCAGCGGATCAATCTGGCGACATCGCTTGGCAGCAGCCTGGTTGGATCGCTGTACATTCTCGACGAACCGAGCATCGGCCTTCATTCGCGCGATACGGCCAATCTGATACGAGTTCTTAGGCAGCTAAAGGAGCTGGGGAATACGGTGATCGTTGTGGAGCACGACGAAGATATCATCCGTGCCGCCGACTATATTATAGACATCGGCCCCGACGCCGGACGTCTTGGCGGCGAAGTGGTTTATCAAGGGCCTGTCGATAGCCTTAGGATGAATAGCGGCAGCCATACCGTGAGATACCTCTCGGGCGAGGAGCAGATTCCGGTACCGCAGATGCGCAGGCCATGGAACAATTATATAGAGATAACTTCGGCCAGGCGCAATAATCTGAAGAACATACACGCTAAGTTTCCGCTCAATGTTATGACCGTCGTTACCGGAGTGAGCGGGTCGGGCAAGAGCACTCTGGTTAGGGATATTTTGTACGAGAATCTTAAGCGCAGCCTTAACTCCTCCGGCCCGCCTGTCGACTGCGCATCCTTTTCGGGCGATCTGCATCTGATAAAGGATATAGACTTCATCGACCAAAACTCAATCGGCAAAAATTCGCGCTCCAATCCTGTGACCTACATAGGAGCCTACGACGACATACGCAAACTATTTTCCGAACAGCTCCTGTCGCGGCTAATGTATTACACGCCCGTTTACTTCTCGTTCAACAAAGAGGGCGGGCGATGCGAAGAATGCAAGGGCGAGGGCCGTATCACGGTTGAGATGCAGTTCATGGCCGACGTTCATCTCGAATGCGAACAATGCCAAGGCAAACGCTTCAGCGCCGACATCCTGGAGGTGGAATATCGCGGAGCTAACATCTACGACGTGCTCGAAATGACAGTCGACCAAGCAATAGGCTTCTTCGGCGAAGGCCATGCAACACTGGAGAGCCGCATCACCAGAAGGCTTCAATCGCTAAAAGACGTGGGCCTGGGATACATCAAGCTCGGGCAAACATCCTCAACTCTTTCCGGAGGAGAAAACCAGCGCGTCAAGCTGGCATCCTATCTCGGCATGGAACGCTCCAATCCAACCTTTTTCATCTTCGACGAACCCACCACCGGCCTGCATTTCCACGACGTCAAAACTCTGCTGAAAGCCTTCGACGAGCTCATCTCAAAAGGCCACAGCCTCGTAATCATCGAGCATAATCCCGAAGTGATCAAATGCGCCGACCACGTTATCGACCTCGGCCCCGAAGGCGGACAAGCGGGCGGCAACATCGTTTGCACCGGCCTGCCTGAAGATATCGCCCGCTGCCCCGATTCGTATACCGGGCGCTTCCTGGTCAATAAGCTTTCCCAATAAGTCGGGCGAGAGTCCATAAAGGATACCTCTCCACCAGAGGCCTCAACCCGCTAGTTAGTTTAGGGCTCCCTAAAATTCAGGGAGGTAGCCTCCTCATTAAGTTTTCGAAAAAAAAACGGTTTGGAACCACCCTAATCACGACTTGGGTGTGGGGCGCCTTCTTACAAGTCTTAGCGGATAAAATTCCACTATGGACAAACCTTTCAATAGTTACAATAGTTAAATACATGCTTTCTCCACAGTGGAGAAGCCTTACAACTATTAAATACATATCTTCTCCACAGTGGAGAAGCCTTTCAACTATTAAATGCATGTCTTCTCCACAGTGGAGAATCCTTTCAACTATTAAATGCATGTCTTCTCCACAGTGGAGAAGCCTTTCAACTATTAAATTCATGTCTTCTCCACAGTGGAGAATCATTTCAATAGTTAAATAAATACTTT
>JAITHO010000172.1 GCA_031279915.1 Tannerellaceae bacterium | reverse complement strand
TTGGCTGCCGAACTGCGAAGCTGCCGCACGGAGGAGGATGTGCGACGCGTTGGCGTTGAATGGGGAATCAATCAGTGCCGCGACCTCATTGCCCATGGCGTTCCCAGCCTCCATTTCTACACATTCATGGCTTCCGATAGCGTCTACAAGATTGCGCGGGAGATATATTGATTCTCGCGCGCGGCGGGGGCTCAAAAAGCAAGTCATTCCCGCTCGAAAAATAGAGGGCGTATCAAAAGTCAGTTTATCTTCCGGAGGGTTCAATATTTGAATCTGAACTCAGGTAGGGACCCGAAGAAATAAGTATTCAAAATACTTTTGACACGCCCTTTACAATCGCAAACGCCAATTGCAATCACGATCGTGCTGTGCCGACACCTACAAACGCAAACGCAATTGCAATCGTGCTGTGCTGACACCGTAACAATGCCGACGCCGCAATTGTAGGTCGGCATTGTTTAATAATTGTGTTACCAACCGGGATTTTGTGTCAACGAGCTGTTCTTTTCTATTTCATCACTGGGTATGGGCCAGAGATAATCTCGGTTTTCATTGAATTTGCGCGTAAACAGGCGCTTGCCGGTTATGCCGTAGTCGTCTTTGTTTAATAGAAGGTGTGAGAGTCGCCAGCGGCGCAGATCGCTATCGCGGTGTCCTTCGTTGGCAAGTTCGAAGGCTCTTTCCCTGAAGATACGCTGGAATACGGCATCTTTTGTTTTTGCTTCCAGATAATCGGGGCCGCTGTTGATTGCGGCCATTCCCACGCGGGCTCTCACCTTATTGATGTACTCAACGGCTTTGTCCTGATTATTGGTTTCGTTATAACATTCGGCTAGCATGAGGTATACGTCGGCCAGGCGTATCACGGGATAGTTAACCGGCGTATGGGCGCGGTCGGTGATGGCGCCGTCCCAATTATATTCGGGGATGAACTTCTTCCAGAAGTATGTTTCCCATCCTCCGCGATTATTGCGCATGAAGCCATAAGTTTCGTTCAGGTTCATGATGCCTCCGTTAGCGTTTTTAGCAAATACGAATAGCATGTTCTTGGGGGCGTTTGCGTACCATCCTTTGTAGGTCATGTATGGAGCGATTACGGTTGCGGCCATACGGGGGTCGCGCTGATCGTACATGGCCTTGATTTGTTCAGCTTCATCGGGCATCTCCACTATTTCGGTTCCGCTGTCGTTTACGGTTACGCGCAGCACGCGTTCGCGAACATTCAGGTCGTCGGTATATCCCGGGAATAATTCATCCCAGCTGAAGGGGCGTCCGTCTTTGTATTCATACATATCTCCCAGGTTGGTTGAGGGCACGCTGTTGTTCCAGCAGCTTCCGAAGCAGTTCCTGGTACCGGCGAAGAAGGCAAAGGGCATTCCGTAGTTTCTGCCGACGCCTCCTGAGTTAACAATGCAGAAAACCATTTCGCTTGAACCTTTCCCGCTTGGGCTGAACAGTTCGTTGAAATCTGCATGCAATTGGTGGCCGTATTTAGGATCTAATACCTGCTCGAACGACTTAATAGCTTCGCCGTATTCCTTATTATATAGCTGAACCTTGCCCAGGAGGGCGTGAACAGAGCTGCCTGTTGCGCGTCCGTAATTATCAGCCGACCATTTATCGGGCAGATTGGCATCGGCCGCATCTTTCAGATCCTTGATGATAAAAGCTCGGGTTTCTTCCAGCGAGTTTCTCGGCAATATCAAATTGTTGATGTCTACTTCCAGATCGGTCTTTTCGTCGTATAGCGGTAAAGCTCCGAAGTAATCCATGAGGTGGAAATAAGCCAGCGCCCGCAGGAATTTAGCTTCGCCAACGAGCTTTGCCTTTGCGGCGGCGTCGATTTCCGATCCGGCAATGCTTCGGATAGCCAGGTTGGCCGCTTGTATCGTATTATATCCGTTCTGCCATTTGCCGTTCAAGAAGCCAGTGGTGGGGGTGCAAGTGCCTAGCTGAAGCGGCTCATACTGGTCGTATCCGCTAGCCACATCCGAGTTTATATCTATCAGAAACTGTTTTCCGAACAAATCATCTTTCTTGAAGGTCGAGTAAATACCCATTAAACCTTGTACGCACTGATCTTCCGTTTTCCAGAAAGTCGACGAGCTCGGCTGGTCGAACGGCGCCCTGTCCAAATCATAACATCCTGCGAATACAATCAGGCATGCAATAGTTGATAACAATATGTTTTTCATATCTTTTATTTATTTCTGAATTAAACGTTTTAGAAGGATAAGTTTATACCAACCACTGCCTGGCGCATGGTTGGATAGGTAACGCCGGAGATTTCCGGGTCGTATCCTTTCCAGTTGGTGAACGTGAAGAAGTTTTCCAGACTGCCGTACACACGCACTCTGTCCATAAGAACTTTGCGCGTCAGTGCCGCAGGCAGGGTATAGCCAAGCTGTATGTTGCGAATCTTCAGATAATCTTTGTTGCCAACCCACAGGGTCGACATCCTTTCATTCCTTATATCCGAGTAATCCAGAAGCCTGGGATAGGATGCCGGCGAGGTGCGTCCATCATACCATCTGCCGTCGATAATCTCTTGGTTCAGCTGATAGCCCATACGCACGGTCGAGCGGTTCAAATTACTGTAATATATGTCTTTGATGCCGGTCACTCCCTGTATCAACATTGAGAAGTCTATTCCTTTCCAGGATGCACCTAAGGAAAAGCCGAAAGTCAGGTCGGGATTCATTCCGCTGCCAACCGCCACGCGGTCGTCGTCATTAATCAGGCCGTCGTTGTTGGTGTCTTTGTACAGCACATCGCCCAGCGCAGGCCGTCCGTAGGGGAATACGGTTTTGCCGGCGGGAGCGTTGTCGATGAGCGACTGTATGTGGTTAAGGTCTTCCTGTGTCGACACTATCCTGTCTATCTCAAGGATGAACAGCGTTTTGATAGGATAGCCTTCCAGAATCATGCGGTCGGCGTCTAAAGATTTCTCTTCGCCCTTGAACTTCTCAACGTTGTTCTTGATGCTGGTGATATTGAGGCCAACGTTGTATCTGAAATCCTTGCCTACGCGGTCGTTCCATGTGAGCGATAGCTCTACGCCCTTATTGCTGACCTCGGCGGCGTTCTGCCTGGGCAGGCTTGCGTTACCGTGCACTCTCGGCGCCGGCAAGTCGATAAGGATGTCCGTAGTATAGTTGGAGAAATACTCCACGGTTCCGCCCAAGCGGCTTTTCAGTATGCTGAAATCTACGCCTATATTGGTTTTGCTGGTTTTCTCCCATGTCAGCAGTCCGTTAGCGAGGGCTGTTTGTGCTAATCCCATCACCACGTTGTTTCCCAGCACATAGTTTGACTGTGCGTAGGTTGACAGGGCGGAGTAATTGCCGTCCAAATCCTTATCGCTGCCTAAGGAGTTATTTCCAAGGAAGCCGTATGATGCGCGTACTTTCAGATTATCCAGCCAGCTGATGTTTTTCAGGAACTCCTCTTCCGAGATACGCCATGCGGCCGAGAAGGAGGGGAATACGCCCCATCTGTTAGCCGTAAGGAATCGAGAAGAGCCATCGTATCGAATGCTTGCCTCGAAGAGGTATTTGTCGTCCCAGCCCAAGTTGAGGCGTCCGAAATACGATTGCATGGCCCATTCGGTGATATTTCCGCTCGAGGAGGTTTCGCCTATGGCTCCGTTAACTGCCCAGAGCGACGGATCGAGCAGATCCATGCGCGTGAAGTCGGTGTATTGGCGGCGGAACTGCTCCTGGCTTGCTCCGGCCATGATGGCGAGGTTCAGCCTCTGGTCAGCGAAGCGGTTTTCGTATCGTGCAAGGATGTCGCCCTGATTGCGGAAGCGCTTCTCGTCGTAGTTCCTTGTGCTTGTGCGTCCTTTGCCGTCCGTATGCATGGCTCCGGTTTGGAAGTTCCACATGGGCACGAAGTTCGGCTTGTCCGTCTTCGTCAGGTTATAATATTCATACGAATAGGACGCCTGGATGCTGAAGCCATTGAAGGGGGTGAGGGTGCCGTAGAGGCGGGCCTTCAGGTTGTATTTGTTGATGTCGCCCACTCTGTTCCGCAAGCGGAGGTAGGGATTGTTGGTTGCATTTTGCGGATCATCTTCGCCGTTTGCGTTCACGCCAAGCCTGTTCTCGGAGTCGAGCAGGGGTATGCCGGGATTGCCTCCCGACATCGCGTAGGTGTAATAGTCGTTTATCTGGTCGCTGATTATGGGCGTGCTGCTCGTGTAGCC
>JAITHO010000169.1 GCA_031279915.1 Tannerellaceae bacterium | reverse complement strand
TTGGGTGTCGCCAAATAAATCCGATGGCGTTTTTTCGTGAATTGGGTGCCGCCAAATAAATCCGATGGCGTTTTTTCGTGACTTGGGTGTCGCCAAATAAATCCGATGGCGTTTCCTGTTAAATGGATTTAACCATTGAATTTTTTTTTGGCTCATCTGTTAAAAGCTTTTTGAATTTGATGATTAAAATCTCCGCTCGCGGATAAAAAATTTATAGAACATGAAAAGACTGAAACGATTCTTCCTGCTAAACGGCCTGATTGCTTCTTACGGAGCAAGCCTGATTGCCGCCGACGTATCCTCCCCTCGCAAGCCGAACGTCGTATTAATTATGGCCGACGACGTAGGATTTGAATGTATCAATGCGTATGGAAGCACATATCATACGCCTAATATCAACCGGATGGCCTCGCAGGGGATGCTCTTTGCCAACTGCCATTCGCAGCCGCTGAGCACTCCCTCGCGCGTGCAATTGATGACGGGGAAGTACAATCACAGAAACTACACGCACTTCGCCTATCTGGATCCCAAGGAAAAGACCTTCGCCCACCTGGCCAAGGAGGCGGGATACGCTACCTGCATTGCCGGCAAATGGCAGTTGGGCTATGACAGTCGCCTGCCCAAGGTTTTCGGCTTCGATTCGCATTGCCTCTGGCAGCTTTCGCAAGAACGCGAAAAGGGAGAGCGATACGCCAATCCGCTATACGAGCTGGAAGGGCGGATAATGGAGCGCGACAGCAATCTGTATGGCCCCGATATATTCGCTCGGCACATCATGGATTTCATCCGCGAGAATAAGGATACAAGCTTCTTTGCCTATTATCCTATGGCGCTGTGCCACGATCCCTTTTTCCCCACCCCCGATTCGGAGGAATGGGCCAGCCCGCAGTCGCGAGAGAAAGCGCATCTGAAGTATTTCTCCGAAATGGTTTCTTACATGGACAAGATCGTTGGCGAGATACTCGACTGCATCGAGAAGGAAGGCCTAAGCGATAACACCCTGGTTATATTCACAGGCGACAACGGCACCAATGTCAGGATAACGACCCCCATGCAAGACGGCTCGGAGATTCCTGGAGGAAAGAAAGGCACGAAATTCAATGCCACCCACGTTCCGCTAATCATTCGCGGGCCCGGCATCGAGAAGGGAATCAACAAGAATCTGATCGACTTCAGCGATTTCTATCCAACGCTTCGCGACATCTTCGGATTGCCCTCCAACGAAGCGGAGATTCTGGACGGCCTCAGCTTCTATCCGCAGCTGTCCGACCCCGCGACCAAGAACGTTCGCCAATGGAGCTTCTGCCATTATCAGGATCAAACTAAGCCCGACTACATCCGCTTCGTTCAAACCCTCCGGTATAAACTATACCAGGATGGCCGCTTCTATAATATCGAAAAGGACAGATACGAAGCCGATGATATCCAAAACGGCTCTCCGCGGGAAGAAGCCGTTCGACTGCAGCTAAGCAATGTTTTAAAGCAATATGAATTATGGGGAAAAGATGTCCTCGTAAAATCCGGAAACGAATAAACAGATATGATTATGAAGACAAAATTACTTGGCGGCGCTCTCCTTGCCGCAGCCTTACTGCTCTCGGATAACATCCGGGCGCAAGAGAGCCAAGCTCCGGCTCTGAACATCCTGCTCATCACAGCCGACGATCTGAACTTCTCGAGCGCCGGCTTCAGAGGCTCCGCAGTGGCCAACATCACTCCCAACCTCGACCGCCTCTCGCAGCAGGGCATGATCTTCCGCCACGCTCATGTGAACTGCGCCGTATCGCAGCCCTCCCGCGCCGTCCTTGCAACAGGCATGTATGCGCATCGAAACGGGGTTGAAGGCTTTTATCATACGCAGGCCGATATTCCGACGCTCATGTCCGTGCTGCGCGATCGGGGCTACATGACAGGCATAGCCGGAAAAGTTCCCCACAGCACTCCAGTTGAATCCTTCAAGTGGGACAGAGCGGTTGATCAGCCCGAATTAGGTCAGGGACGCGATCCGCAGCAGTACGCTCAAGTACTCCGCAGCTTTCTGCGCGATGCTAAGCAAGGCCGGAAGCCCTTCTATTTCATGCTTAACTCCCACGATCCGCACCGGCCCTTCCACGGTTCGGAGGCCGACGAACGGATGCGCTCGCAAGGCATCCCCTACCCTCCTCCCTCGCGCATCTATACTCCCGAGGAGATAGAGGTTCCGGGATTCCTTCCGGATATTCCCGACGTTCGCACGGAGCTGGCCCAATACTTCAGCTCCGTGCGTCGGCTCGACGATACGGTTGGGGCGGCCCTCCGGGTTCTCGACGAAGAAGGGCTATCCGAGAGCACTCTCGTAATGTTCCTTTCCGACAACGGCATCTCCGCCCCATTCGCCAAAACCAACTGCTACATGAATTCCACGCGAACGCCATGGATAGTACGTTGGCCGGGAGTGGTGCAGGCCGGAAGCGATAACGAGAGCGATTTCATATCAGCCGTCGACTTCATGCCAACCGTTCTCGAAGCTTGCGGGATAGACATTCCTCCAAACGTCGACGGACGATCATTCATGCCTCTGCTGCGCGGAGAAGCGCAAGCCAACCGATCGCAAGTATTCACGCAATTCTACGAAACCTCAGCCCGGAATCGCTATCCTATGTTTGCCGTTCAAGACGCAAAGTATCTATACATCTACAATGCATGGTCTGACGGACAGTATCGCTTCCTAAACGATTCGCAGGGAGGAATAGCCTTCAAGGGCATGGTCAAGGCTGCAGAAACATCGCCCCAGATACACGACAGGGTGCAAATGCTATGGTATCGCCAGCCCGAAGAGCTCTACGCACTCGAAACCGATCCTGATGCGACGCGCAATCTGGTTGCCGATCCCTCTCGCAAGCAGGCCCTCGAGCAGTATCGCCAAAGCCTGGCGAACTGGATGGAGCAATACGGATCGTCGGCCCTGGAGAGCTATAAGCGCTTTGTTGATTATTCCCAATCGCGCTCGCAATACATGGATGCCCAGCGGAAACGCTAAGTTCCATTATCTTTATCCCACACACTCAAAACACGATTCAAATCTTTTTAATCTCATATTATGAATACACAAGCATTAACCCCATTTCTTTTAATCTGCGGCCTTGGCGGAACATTTGCCACCAAAGCTGCCGCCGAGGTTGGCAATAAAGCTACTCCTCGGAACGTCGTTTTTATACTGTCAGACGATCATCGTTACGACTTCCTCGGATTCATGCATCGTCCGGCTTGGCTGCAAACGCCTAACATGGACAGGATGGCTGCTCAGGGCGCTCACATTCGGAATGCCTTCGTAACGACCTCGCTTTCGTCGCCCAGCCGGGCTTCTATCCTCACCGGAAT
>JAITHO010000124.1 GCA_031279915.1 Tannerellaceae bacterium | reverse complement strand
CGGGAAGCTCTTCCCGCGAAATCCCTGCGACCGGAGTTCCTCGGGAAGCTCTTCCCACGAAATCCCTGCGATCGGAGTCCCTCGGGAAGCTCTTCCCACGAAATCCCTGCGATCGGAGTTCCTCGGGAAGCTCTTCCCACGAAATCCCTGCGATCGGAGTTCCTCGGGAAGCTCTTCCCGCGAAATCCCTGCGATCGGAGTTCCTCGGGAAGCTCTTCCCGCGAAATCCCTGCGACCGGAGTTCCTCGGGAATTTTTTTTGAGCCAAATGCGATTGCGGAAATGCCTTCAAATCAATATCAATAGGGCAGCGGTGGCTGATGGCAGTCCAGCAAGCATATTCGCAAGCAAATGAAATTCTTTGTTTAGGAGATAAACTTTTTCCGGCAAAGCGATTAGAGTCAATATTAATGAGCCGACCTTTTTGCAAGGCTATGCAAGATTGCTAAAGCAACATTTTTTCCGCCTTAAGCCTTCCTAAAGTTCGGTTTTGCCGAATCTGATTTTCGCAAGCCAATGTAATTTTTTTGGTCCAATGAGCTGAAGGATATGCTTATCAACAAGTCCAAATTTAAATGTGTTCGATTTGTGGCGTCCCAAAAATATCTGCCCTGGATGGCCTCCAGAATAAAAGCTGAAATCCCAAAATGTAAATATTAACCGGCAAATCATGTAGTCTGAATTAAAAGATTCGGCTTGAATATCCTCTCTCCTGAGTTATCAACAATACGCAATTCCGATCATAAGGAACAAGCATATCGTAACTGCCAGAACCATATATACGTCTGTAACATAGCCTACATTATTACCAAAAGTTATTAACATCCCATTGTTATTTCAGAAACTAATAATACCTTTGCAGTGAAAATAGAACTTTACAAATTAAGTTGTAGTTATGAAACGTTCGGGCTTGGGAAAGTCCGGACGTTTTTATTTTAGGCGTTTTCCTATTTTATGAGTTTATACACCAGCTCTATCCCTTCCTTTTTCCTCATGTTCCTGCTATATTTCTTATCGACGGCATTGTTCCAATGCTCAACAACGCCGAGGCTGGGCAAGCGCTTGCCGCTTCCAACGGGATCGTAAACGGTTCCCGACGGCGGATTGTTGGCTTGGGAGGCTTCGAGGAGGTACATGTCGCAATAGTTTACATCTGCCATGTCGGGAAATTCGGTACAGAGGAGGTCGATTGCTACTGCGTCGATTGCAACTCCGTCTTGCGAAGCAAGCAGTGAGTTAGGCCAGTCATTGTTGAATGGCGGCATCTTCCATTTGCCTGAAGGCTTCAGGTCAACGGTTTTCGAGCCATACAGGCCGTCGATGAAATATACCAGAGTTTTTTCGCCAAGCTGTGGATGGCCCATGTAATCAACAAAGGTGATGTAGGACGGCGATCCGTCGCGGTTCTGGTTCATCCCATCGTGATGGTTCATTCTCCAATTAGCATGGATTCCGGTTGCGCCGTACCAATTTTTTCCGCAGAGCGTAACGCCCTGCCCTACGTGCCCTTTGAGTAAAGCCATGTTAATGTTATAGTCTGATTCAACAATAACGGTGGCGAGGCTGGCCGACATGTGTCCGTTGTGTTGCGAATAACGGATGGCATTCTCCGTATAAAGGCTTCGGGTGCGGCCGTCGCCTCCGGCATTATCAACGTATGCTATGTCGGGAAATTCGGCGGAGCATTTGCGATAGAGGAAATCCGTAAGATAACGGCTGGGCTCGATCAGCGCTATGCACTTTTGAGGCACTCCTCCCTGATGCACAAGGCTTCGCAGGAGGGCTAGCACAACATGAGGGCTGGCGTTGATTTCCTCCGATTCGGCATGCGAATAGGTATTGTTCATGTTGATTTTGATCGCAATCTTTTCACCTTCGCGATATGGCGTGGAGCCTTTGCCGTGCCGAGCGTTGAAGTGCATGAATAGCGCCTTCCAGGCAGCAGCCTCGGTTTTCTCGCCCGTTAAATCAATGATCGTTTGGGCAATGAGCTTGTCGCAATTTTCCTGTTTGTTCCATGCATCGTCAAACCAGTAGCCGGTCGATTCGTCCCAGCCTGCCGTGTTTGGAGCATGCGCCCAGGCCACCCGTCCGGGATGAATGCCGCGCGCCTCGCCCTTCGGCGCATTGGTTTCAAGTGCGAATAATACTTTCGGAGTGAGAGCCTCCTGGGCCATGCCGTGGTTGGCCTGCCCGCATGCGACGGCAATCAACATTGCTACCGGCGCAAAATACTTTGGAATATGTTTCATGTGCTTTAAAGAAATTAAGTATTATACATTGTCTGCAAAATTAAGAAAGGCTTTGAGATTTACCGCATTAATTTGCGCCCTAACCATCCCCTAAGTGGCCCCTCCACCCACCTCATTAGCAGGTAAGAGGTCAATATCGTCGCTACAAAAACCGCTACTGCCATCCACCACGATTCGCTCAAGTTATAATTCGTACGCGATATCCAACCGGTGAAGATGTAGATTATAGGATAGTTAACTAGGTATATAGGATAGGAAATTTCGCCAAGGAACTTGCAGATGCCCGACAGCCATCGACCCTGCTGCCCGAAACCGGAGCCCATGTAAACGATCGCAGGGAAAATTAATAGGATCACTATTGATTCGTACAGTCCGTGCAGCCACGTCTGCGAGAAGCCTGCGGGGCTAGGCACGATCAAAACCGCGACCAACAGAATCGAACACCATAAGAAGCTTCCGCTCCGTCGGCTTGGACGAAGGCTTATCCGATGCAGTAACAAACCTACGAGAAACGGGTAAAGCAGCCGAACAAAACCTTTCCCAAGATGCTCCCAACTTAGAACCCAGCCGCCGCTAACGCTCCCGTGCAACAGCGTCACACTTAGCGTCAAAGCTGCGGCCACGCACACAGCTATCGCCAAAGCCTTAGTCGCTAACCGACGAAAAAATAACGCATACATTACATTTCCCGCATATTC
>JAITHO010000113.1 GCA_031279915.1 Tannerellaceae bacterium | reverse complement strand
CTCTATCGTGCCTCGGGCGCTTCGCTTTCCAGGATTTTGTGATCCATGGCGAACATTTCGGGGCTTGCGTCGAAGTAGCGGTAGCCTTTGAGGCCTGTTCCTGAGGAGAAGGATCCGTTGCGGAAGGCGTTGTCGCTATCCCAGGTGGCGTCGATGATGATCCATCGGTTGTTGACAAAGGCTTCGTTCCAGGCGTGATTGCTTTCGCTGGTGTTGACGTTGTATGCGGTCCATCCGGTGTTGCTGCTGCCGACGCCGAGCGCATATCCGCTGACTTTTTTTGCGGGTATGCCGATGGCTCGGAGGAGTGTGGCCATTACTCTTGCGTATCCTTCGCAAACGCTTTTGCGGCTATTGATTGTTCCGATGACGGTTGTTTCTCCGTAGTTGCCGCTGTAGAATGCGTCCCAGTCGTACCAGATGTTGTTGCAAACCCAGTCGTGGATGGCTATAGCTCGTTCGTAATCGCTCTTGGCTCCGGCGATGATTCTTTGGGCCAGGGCGATGATGTCGGGATGGTTGGCTGGGAGTTGGGAGCTTGCTTGGCGATAGAAGTCGAGCGCCTGCCGGTCGGTTCGATTCGCTCCGTATATTCGGTTGTTGTGATCCAAAACGGGTGATTGGAGGAATGCGATGCTGTTGCCCAGCTTGTATACGAGTAGATCTTTTCCGGTGATATATCCGTCGAAAGTGGTTTCCCTTGACTGCGCTCTGAATAGTTGGCAGTAATAATATCCGTCGGGCATGTGAGCAAGAGAATAAGCTATCGTCTGGTGGCCTGGGAAGGTGGTAACGTTGAAATCTCGGTCGGTTGCGCTTTTTAGCGATAGCATAACGTAGTTCCAACTGCTGCTGCGGGGCAGATTATCCAAAATTATATTGGTGCCGACAGCTCTTAATCTTATGCTTTCCGTCGGATAGAAGGATACTTGCAGGGTATTTACCGTTAGGCTACTTCCGAACGGCGACTGCTTGAGTATATATCCGGTGGAGCGAAACAGAATATTTATCTCCTCAAGATCCTTGTTAATTCTTGCGATGTTGTCGGGCGACGACATGCCTTTGGGATTGCGCAAGGCTTTGAGGTACCATTGTTCGGCGATCAGATAATCTTTGACTGTGCCACGGCCTTCAAAGTAGTAGGATCCCAGATAGAATTGTGCATAAGCCTCGCCTTTGTCGGCGACCTTTCGGAACCATGGCAGAGCTTTGGCGTATTCTTCCAGATCGTCGTAGGCGTAAGCCAATGTGAGCTGCGCATCAGCGTTGCCCTGTTCGGCTGGTTTTTGCAGCCATGCGATGGCATGCGAGGAGCTTCCGGCCCAGTAGTACGCTTGTCCTATGAGCGGGATGGCCTGTTTGTAGCCCATCTCCGCCGCCTTCTTGAAGTAGGCGATAGCGTTGGGATAGTCCTTCTTGTTGTAGTATTCGATGCCTTTCTTATAGTATTCGACGGCGCTGTTCTGGCTCCAGGATTGGGATGGCATGGCGATGAGGATTGCGATCAGTAGTATGCGTGCTATCATAAGTTGTTGCTTAATCGTTACGTACCGCCCCCCTTATCCTCACCAACTTTCTTAGCAGCGTCTCTAGCAATTGCAGAGGCAGCATATTTGCGCCGTCTGACTTTGCTGCATCAGGATCGGGATGAGTTTCGATGAAGAGTCCGTCGGCTCCAACTGCTATGGCTGCTCTTGCGATTGTTTCGATCAGGTTCGGGAGCCCTCCCGTTCGTCCGTCGGCAGAGTTAGGTTGCTGCAGGGAATGGGTGGCGTCTATGACTACGGGATGGCCCGTCTCCTTCATGATCGGGATGCTGCGGAAATCGACCACAAGGTCGGAGTATCCAAAGCTCGTGCCCCGTTCTGTCAGTAGGATGCTATTGTTGCCGGCATCCGACACCTTTTGCGCTGAGTATTTCATTGCTGCTGGCGACAGGAATTGTCCTTTCTTGATGTTGACAATCTTTCCGGTATGCGCGGCGGCAATCAGCAGTTCGGTCTGTCGGCACAGGAAGGCTGGGATTTGCAGAGCGTCGACGTAAGCCGCAGCGATCTCGGCTTCGCCGGCTTCATGTATGTCGGTTATGGTTGGGATGTTGAATGCATCGCCCACCTTGCGAAGTATGCCCAGAGCTTTCTCGTCGCCTATTCCACGGAACGAATCGTTGCGCGATCGATTGGCTTTGCGGTACGATCCTTTGAAGACGTAGGGAATGTCGAGGCGGGAAGCTATCTCGGCGATGTGTTCGGCTATCTGCATTGCCATTTGTTCGCCCTCGATAACGCATGGGCCTGCGATCAGGAAGAAGTTTCGGCTTCCGGTAAGAGATTCTATGTTCATATCAAGTTTGTTTGAGTAATTGCAATACGGTGTCTATTTTTTCGTCGATGGGCATAAGCGCGTCGATCCAGTGGATGAAGCATCCGCGCCGTTCCATTCCTCTGAACCAAGTCATCTGCCGCTTGGCAAACTGTCGGATACTCGTTTCAAGTAGCGGAAGCATCTCTTCGAACGATAGCTTCCCCGTCACGTAGAGGGTCACGAATTTATATTCCAGGCCGTAGTACATGATCTCTTCGGCGCTCAGACCCGAATCAAGCAGGCTACGGATTTCGTTGACCATCCCAAGTTCGAATCTTTCGCGCAGCCGCCGTCCGATGCGTTCCCATCTCTGTTCGCGATTGATGAGCAGGCCGATATTGAGGCTGGGGATCGACGGGAAATTGCTGTGATTGCAATGCTGCATGCGGCGAAACTCTTCGATCTCTATCGCTCGGATAACGCGCTGCGGCGAATCGAGGTCGGTCGTATTATGCAGCGCCTTGGCTGCGGACAGCATGGATGCGAGCTCGCCGATGCTCTTGTCCTTCAATCGCTCGCGGAGAGCAGGATTGGGAGGCACGTCGGGCAGCTCGTATCCTCGCAGAACCGATTCGATGTACAATCCCGACCCTCCGCAAAGAATCGGAAGCTTCTCCCTTCGGCATAGCTCGGCGAACACGCTATGGAAGTCGTTCTGAAACCGATAAATGTTGTACTTCTCGCCCGGATCGCATATATCGATCAGGTGGAACGGAACGGGATGGCCATCGACCGTATATTCCCGCAAATCCTTACCCGTACCGATATCCATCCGCCGGTACACTTGCCGCGAATCGCCGCTGATCACTTCCGAGCCCAAGCGTTTGGCTAGCGCTGCGGCGAAGGCCGTTTTGCCCGATGCAGTAGGGCCAAGGATTGTGACCAAACGGTATTCGCTCATGACAAACTGCTTACTTGCGAATGATTTTCGCTGATTTAATCACCACGTTACTTACCGGACGATCGCCGGCTCCCGTGGGCGTCATTTCTATCTTCTCCACCACATTCATCCCTTTTATAACCTTGCCGAATACGGTGTACGCCCCGTCGAGATGCGGAGCTCCTCCTTCGAGCATGTAGGCCTGGATTTGCTCCGGTGTGAAGGATCGGCCCATCTGAACCTGCATCTTTTGCAGATCCGATTCAGTGTAGTATTTCCCCGTCACAATGTAAAATTGCGAAGCCGATGATGCCCTTGCGGGATTCGTATCGTCGCCCTGTCGAGCGGCGCACAGCATTCCGCGGCGATGGAAATATTTGGGGTAAACAAATTCGGCCGGAACCGTATAGCCCAAATCGCCGCTGCCCAGTTGCACGTCGGGCGGAGCATCCTTCGAATTTACGTCGCCCGCCTGAATCATGAATTGCTTAATGACGCGGTGAAACAGCAGCCCGTCGTATCGACCTTCGGCAACGAGCTTCAGGAAGTTGTCGCGATGCTGCGGCGTTTCGTTGAAAAGCTGGAGCCTGATTTTCCCCATATTAGTATTGAGCTCCACGATGGGCTCGTTGCCTTGCGCGCATGAAGTAAGGCACAAAAAAGATAGCAGCATGGCTGCGATGAGAGTCTTCGGATGTTTCATAAAATAGATATTTAAAAGATTAAAATAGTTGTTCGGGATATTCGCCGGCCTCAACGAGAGCCTGGATCTTTGCCACCACAGCAGGCCGGTCGGCAGCATAAGTTATGCCGAACCATCGCGAGCTGGTGTCGAGCACCTTCACCTTGGCCTTGCCGTTTGTGATCAGTTCGTTTACCATAAGAGGGATGAAAAACTCGCTCTTCAGATTCCCCGCATTGGCTTGCAGGAAGCGTGGGAAGTAGGCCGCCGAATGGTCGAAATAGTCAGGCGTGAATCCCCACATATTCATTGATACCGGAGTATATTCGCCAATAGTCACCGTCGCGCCCATTTCATCGGTAAAGATTATGCCCTCGTTGGTTCGCCTCACGTCGGTTCGTTCCACCACTCCGGTCAGATAGCCCTCGGCATCCGTTTGGCAGATACCGCGGGCCACCGATCCGCTCTCGCTAAGCGTATTTCCGATGCGGTATCCCACCATGGCATAATTATTTTGGGAGCCATCCTCCCCCACCCCTTTGAGGAAAGCGCAGAGAGTTTCGAAGCTGTATCGACCGTAAAAATCGTCGGCATTAATAGCCGCAAAAGGTTCGCCAATCGCCTCCTGCCCCATCATCACCGCGTGATTCGTTCCCCAGGGTTTCTCCCTTCCTTCCGGAACAGTGAAGCCTTCGGGCAGCTTATCGAGCTCCTGAAAAACAATTTCTACCGGAACATGATCCTCATACTTGGCCACTATCAGCCGCCTGAAATCATCCTCAAAATACTTGCGGATAACGAAAACAAGCTTCCCAAAGCCAGCCCTGAGAGCGTCGTAAATAGAATAATCCATGATAGTTTCCTTGTTAGGCCCCAGCCCGTCGAGCTGTTTGAGGCCTCCGTAGCGACTGCCCATTCCGGCAGCCAAAATAAATAAAGTCGGCTTCTTCATCTGTTATACATGTTTAATTTTTAAGTGAGGCAAAGATAAGAACAATAATAATTTTGCGCCTCCGCCCCATCTTGGCGCATCATCATCGCCATCTACATTCCCTGAGCATAAACCATTTCATCTTTCCCCTCCTTGCTTTTAATCCAACTCGTTCAAGGCTTTAGATAGCCTGCGGAAAAACCATCCAGCCCAACTTACTCTTGCAAAAGCCTGCGAAAAAAACATCCAACCCAACTTACTATTGCGATAATCTGCAAAAAAACTATCCAACCCTACTCACAATGACGACGGCCTGCGGAAAATCGCTTCAGCCCAACTCAGCCTTGCGAAAGCTTGCGAAAAATTGATCCGTTAAAAAGTGTCATGCCGAAAGCTTGCGAACAATTGATCCGTTAAAAAGTGTCATAACGAAAGTTTGCGAAAAAATGATCCGTTAAAAAGTGTCATGCCGAAAGCTTGCGAAAAATTGATTCGTTAAAAAGTGTCATGCCGAAAGCTTGCGAAAAATAGATTCATTAAAAAGCTTTAATGCGAAGGCTAAAATCAGAATTTGGGAGGGCATTGCAGCATCATTTTTATGCCTATCTTGCGGCCCTGAGCTTTCGCGCTGATGCGATGGGGCCGCCGAAAATCTCCTTAAGACTAATATTAATAAAATGTATTACCAAATAATATTCTATAAAATCATATCATGAAGAAGACAATAATCGACTTGTTTGAAGAGGCTGTTGAGACGTATCCAGTCAATACTTTTTTGTTGGAGAAGAAGAAAGACCGTTTTGTGCCGACCAGCTATGCCGACGTCCGACGGGAAGTGTATCGGCTTGGAGCAGGGCTGATGGCGCTGGGCGTGGCTCGCGGCGATAAGATGGCATTGCTGAGCGAGGGTCGCAACGATTGGATTATTGGCGAGCTGGCGATGTTTTATGCCGGCGCCGTCAATGTGCCTCTTTCGATTAAGCTTGAGGAAACGAACGACCTGCTTTTTCGGCTCACGCATGCCGAAGTGAGCTTCATCATGACGTCGGCCCAACAGCTTAAAAAGATACGCGCCATCATCAACCGATTGCCTGCCGTGAAGCAGGTGATTGTGATGGACGAGCCTGCCGACGGCCTCCGCAACGGCGAGACGCTTATGGAGACTGTGAGGCATCTCGGCGACGATTTTCTGGCCAATCATTCGCTGGATGACTTCCTGGCCGTTGGTCGCTCTTTGCAGAACGATGATTATGCAACGATTACTTATACGTCGGGCACGACGGCAGACCCCAAAGGGGTGATCCTAACGCACCGTAACTATACCGCCAACGTGGAGCAGGCGCACACAACGATGGACATCGACTACACGTGGCGCACGCTTATCATCCTGCCGCTCGACCATTGCTTTGCCCACGTTGTGGGTTTCTACATATTTATGTCGAAAGGCGCTTCGGTGGCGACCGTGCAGGTTGGCCGCAGCAGCATGGAGACTTTGCGAAACATTCCGGTAAATATTCGCGAGATACGTCCCACGCTCATCCTAAGCGTTCCGGCTCTGGCAAAGAATTTCCGCAAGAATATCATCCAGGGCGTTCATGCCAAGGGTCGCCTTACGGAGCGACTGTTCAATCTTGCCATCCGCGCTTCGGAGGCCTATTGCGGCGATAGCAGCGACGAGAAGGGGCGCGGCTGGCGGATGCTTTTCGGCCCGCTCCATTGGCTGCTCGACAAGGTGGTGATGAGCAAGGTTAGGCAGCAATTTGGGGGCAAGCTGAAGTTCTTCGTTGGCGGCGGCGCCCTTTTAGATAAGGATCTGCAGAAGTTTTTCTACTCAATCGGAATCCCCATGTACCAAGGCTATGGGTTGAGCGAGGCAACGCCGGTGATTTCAACCAACGGCACCCGTAGGCATCGCTTCGGAAGCAGCGGCGAGTTAGTCAAGCCTCTCGACCTCAAGATTTGCGATTCCGAAGGCCATACCTTGCCGGAGGGCGAAAGGGGCGAGATAGTTGTGAAGGGCGAGAACGTGATGGCCGGCTATTGGAAGAATCCGGCGTCGACGGCCGATACCGTTCGCAACGGCTGGCTTTATACGGGCGACATGGGCTATATGCACGACGGATTGCTATATGTTTTGGGTCGATTCAAGAGCTTGTTGATAAGCAGCGACGGCGAGAAGTACAGCCCCGAAGGAATAGAGGAAGCGTTGATGGAGCAGTCGTCGTCTATCAGTCAACTTCTGCTGTATAATAATCAGTCGCCTTATACGGTAGCGTTGCTGGTTCCGAACAGGGAAGATCTATCGCGCAGCCTGTCGCGTCGGTCTCTGTCGCTCGATACGGAGGAAGG
>JAITHO010000083.1 GCA_031279915.1 Tannerellaceae bacterium | reverse complement strand
GCAATTGCGTTTGCGTTTGTAGGTGTCGGCACAGCACGATCGTGATTGCAATTGGCGTTTGCGATTGTAAAGGGCGTGTCAAAAGTATTTTGAATACTTATTTCTTCGGATACCTACCTGAGTTCAGATTCAAATATTGAACCCTCCGGAAGATAAACTGACTTTTGATACGCCCTCTATTTTTCGAGCGGGAATGACTTGCTTTTTGAGCCCCTGCCGCGCGCGAGAATCAATATATCTCCCGCGCAATCTTGTAGACGCTATCGGAAGCCATGAAAGTGTAGAAATGGAGGCTGGGAACGCCATGGGCAATGAGGTCGCGGCACTGATTGATTCCCCATTCAACGCCAACGCGTCGCACATCCTCCTCCGTGCTGCAGCTTCGCAGTTCGGCAGCCAAAGCTTCGGGGATTTCGGAACGGAAAACCCGCGGCAAAACGTTCAGCTGATCCTTGAACACGATGGGTTTCACGCCCGGAATGATGGGAACGTTGATGCCGATTTGCCGGCAGCGATCGACAAAATCGTAATACTTAGCATTGTCAAAAAACATCTGCGTGACGAGATACTGGGCTCCGTCGCGAACTTTTCGGAGGGCGATTCGGAGGTCGGATTCCATGTTCGGCGCCTCCTCGTGCTTCTCCGGATAGCATGCCATGCCGTAAGCGAAAGGCGTTTCGTTGGCCTCAAAGCTCGTACCGTCAACGGATATTCCGATGTTGAAGTCATTAACCTGTTTTTGCAGATCGCTGGCATAGCGGTGATAATCCTCAGACTTTAGAGCCTCCGCATCCAGCCCCTTATCGTCGCCGCGCAACAGCAGCAGGTCGTGAACGCCAAGGAAATTGAGGTCGATAAGAGCGTATTCGGTTTCCTCCTTGCTGAATCCGCGGCAAATGATGTGCGGAACAGCCGTGAGCCCGTACTTATTCTGGATGGCCGAAGCAATGGCGACAGATCCGGGCCTTTTTCTGACATGCACCTTCCTAAAAGAGCCGTCGGGAAGGTTGCGAAACAGATACTCGCTGTGGTGCGCGGTTATATTAATGTACTTTGGGTCAAATTCAAGGAGCTTGTCGATCAGCGCATAAACCTTGCGGATGTTATTACCCTTGAGCGGAGGTAAAATCTCGAATGAGAAAGCAGTTGTTGGGCTGGAGTTAATAAGTTCGATTACATGCATAAGTATAACTAAATTAAGTCTTGCAAATATAGCTTATATTTGCCCATAAGTTAAACTAAATTATATTACGATCACGATGGAACAAAGAATTAACTGGTCGGACCTGTCGTTCGGCTACATGAAAACGGATTACAACATCAGGTGTTACCACCGCAACGGCTCCTGGGGAGAATTGGAATTAAGCTCCTCGGAAAGCATCAACATTCATATCTCATCCACCTGCCTTCATTACGGCCAGGAAGCCTTCGAGGGCCTGAAAGCCTTCCGCGGGAAAGACGATCGGATTCGCATCTTCCGGCCCATAGAGAACGCTCGGCGCATGCAATCCTCGGCCCGCGGCGTCATGATGGCCGAGCTCCCCGAGGAGAAGTTCATGGAAGCGGTCGAGAAGGTGGTGAAGCTCAACGAGCGCTTCATTCCGCCCTACGGAAGCGGCGCATCGCTCTACATCCGTCCGCTTCTGCTCGGCCTTGGAGCGTTGATAGGCGTGAAGCCGGCCGACGAGTTCGTCTTCCTGGTGTTTGTGACTCCCGTAGGCCCCTACTTCAAGACCGGCTTCAAACCGGCTCCCGTATGCATCATGCACGGCTTCGACCGCGCCGCTCCTCTGGGCACCGGAAGCATCAAAGTAGGCGGCAACTATGCAGCCAGCCTTGTTGCCGGAGCCAAAGCCCACGATGCCGGCTACGTATCCGTCCTCTATCTTGATCCCAAGGAAAAACTCTACATCGACGAATGCGGCCCGGCCAATTTCTTCGGCATCCGCGACAACACCTACATCACCCCCTCCTCATCCTCCATCCTCCCCTCCATCACCAACGATAGCCTGATCCGTTTGGCAGGCGACATGGGCTTAAAAGTAGAGCGCCGCCCCATCCCCCTCACCGAACTATCCTCATTCGAGGAAGCCGCCGGCTGTGGCACCGCCGCCGTCATCAGCCCCATCTCCCGCATCGACGATCTCGACGAGAACCGCTCCTACGTATACTCCTCCGACGGCCATCCCGGCCCCGTATGCGAAAAACTATACCGCAAGCTCCTGAGCATCCAAACAGGCGACGCCGAAGATCCATACGGCTGGGTGCATATCCTCCCATAAACAATCGCAAGCCGCAAAAAGAGAACCTCAAATAATTAGATCTTTCAAGGCAAGGCAAGCGACAAAAAAAGGGGCGTATTCATCATCTCTGATAATACGCCCCTTTTTCTATGGGAGGCTTCGAAAAGTCCGGTCACACTTGCATGGTAAAGTCTTTATTGAATAAAACGGTCAAACGCTGGAGGCTATTTGACGATCTTCGTAAGGTCTGATCCCGGTTTGAATTTGACAACCTTGTGAGCAGGGATAACGATCTCTTGTTTCGTTTGAGGATTGACGCCCTTCCTTTCCGATTTCTCAGAAACAGAGAATACTCCGAATCCGGGAATTACAATCTTTCCGCCGTCTTTCATTTCAGATGATACCACTTCAATAAATGCGTCCACAACCTTTTTGGTGTCCGCTTTTGTTACTTGCGCCTTTTCGGCAACAGCATTGGTGAATTCAGTTTTGTTCATAATTTGACCTTATAAAAAATTATATTTAACATGAAAAAAATACTCTTTTAACGGCCTCAAAAGTATGCTGTTTTTTTTATACTACAAAAAAAGAGGATTATTTTTTTTTACAATAAAATTAGTGACTAGTCTCCTCTTTATTATGTTCCGCCAAATTTGTATGCGATGCAGGCTGACTTATATGTAGTAGGCGCCGAAAAAGATTAAGCTCTGCCTCTATATTCTGCAGCGGCGATCATCCTCCAGTAATGCTACAACCAGCTTCTGGAGCGGGCTCCCGTTTCCTTCAACTCTTGCAAAACATCTATGCAGATATTCACATCCTCAACTATTTGGAAATCGAACATTCCTACGCACACAAAGTCGGCTCCATTTTCAAAGGCCCAATATATTCCGTCGCTTGGATGAATAGCGCCGGCAGCAAGCACTTTAAATCCCATAACCGGCACGGGCGATTTGCTAACAAATTCCACCGTTCGATCAGGATAAGGGCAAAAGATGTTGTTGTGATATTTGTTATGGTCGAGCGATGTGGGGCCGTCTTGCTCGAAAGGAATGCGATTCTCGCGCGGATGAGCCGACCAATAGCGGTCGTGATGCATTGTTTTCATGTAGTAATCGGGGATGATGCCCGCCTCCTGGCATGCAATAAGCGCGTCGATGGTGTGAGCTCCAAGTCCGGCAGTAAATCCTTCTTCGCGGATCTTGCTTAGCAGTCGACCGATGCGGTCGATGTGATTATCTCGCGTCATCCAGTCAACCCAGTTGCCTTGTATCTGTATGATATCTACGCCGAAGTCGATGGCGGAGTAGAGGTTGTCGAACAGAGTTGATTCGTCTTTGACGTCGGCGGCGATCTGTGTGATGACTTTTATTTTGCTGCCGGTGGCCTTCTTGTATTTACGCAGGAGCTCGTTGGAGGGGAATCCGATGTTGATAGCATTTATTCCGGCTGCTTCGGAGAGCATAAGCGTTTCGTAGACCTTTCGCTCGGTATTGTAGGCTTTGAAGAGCTGGTCGGTGTATAGGAGGTCACGTCCATGCGACCATCCTCCGATCAGATTTCCTCCGAGGATAAGTCGGCTCAGCTCGTGTTGGCCAATCTTTCCCTTGGGTAAGGTTCCTTTCAGGTCGGGCAAGTCTTGTCGGTTAAGCTGGATGGTTGCTCCGCTCATAACGTCGATGCCATACCTGCGATTATTGGCGTATGCTCCCCAGCTGATCAGTCCGAGAGCTGGGATGGCGGCCAGGTGCTTGATTGCTTCCCTTCGCGATCCTTGGGCCTCTGGGCTTGGAGCTCTATTCTTAAGCAAACTCGCCAGCCATGGCCCTACTCCGAAGCCTGTATCCGTGCGGCATGCCAGCAATGCCAGAGCGAAGGCCTCGAAGAGCTGATAGTTCACAATATACAGATGCCCTTCGCCGGTTGAGGTCAGTAGCGACAGTCCGAAGGGAGGATAAGCAAAATAGTAGAGCAGCAACAGCAATGCGCCGGCAATGGATGCCACTCGTGTAAAGCATCCCAGAAATAGCGCCAGACCTATCAATATAAGCCCAACTATATTCAACCAGTCAATAAGCCCGATGGCCGGCGATGCAGCCAGCCAATGATAAAACGACGACAAAGCGCCCGTTGTGTTAGCCAGATAAGATTGTGACGACCAAGTGCCGAGAACAAGTTTAGCTATTCCTTCATACAAGAAATGCCATCCTATTGCCATTCGCAACACAGTTACAATAATACTTTCCAAGCTTTTCGGTAGAGATAAGGGATTTGTTTTCATAAAATAATATTAGTATTAGGGATTAATATACGACTTCAGTGCGGCAAATATAGAGAACAAAAAAATACGAAGCAAGACGAATTGCATCGGCATTCTCATGCGCTATTGGCATATAGAGATGGCTTGCGAGGGAACAAATCACGGCTGGGAGGGCGGTCGGAGGATTCCATGTTTTGGAACATATCGGTTTATTCCATAGATTTGCAAGCATTGTAACTTAAAATCTTTACGAAATGAAATATCTTATATTCATATTCTGCATACTTGCCGCCGTTAGTACGGAGGGGCAAACGAGGGTGACTAAGAAGATCGCTTCGAAGGCCAACAACTACGGAATTACGTACTCCCTCCCCAAAACAACGCTCGTAGTCAATGTTGAAGTGGTCAAAACAACCGCTAAGGCAGGCCCATTTTTCAGATACGCCGAGAAGTACCTCGGAGTGAAGAACGCCGCCGTTACCGAAGACAAGGTTTCGTACAGCCTGGGCAAGCTCCACTTGGAAAACAAAGGAATACCCGACCCCGATAATACCTACACCGTAGAATTCAAAGCCGGAACCGTCGCCCCATACGTATACCTCACCGACGACGGGCGAATCTGCACCATCAATGCAGAGTACAATCCGCCTGCCGCAGCCCTTCCTCCGCCCGAATCGAGCTCTCCGACCGCCTCGGCTGCCGGCAACTCTCCGGGATTCACCGAAGAACTGCTCATGGCCGGATCAGTCGCACGGCAAGCCGAAGTGGCAGCCAAGCAGATCTATCGCATACGCGAGAGCCGAATGAACATACTCACCGGCGAGGCCGACAATCTACCGCCCGACGGCGAGGCCATGAAGCTCGTAATACAGCAACTCGAGCAGCAAGAAAAGACCCTTGTGGCGCTCTTCACCGGAACCTCCGAGCGCGAAACAGGATATTACGACGTTGGCATCACTCCATACGAAGCCACAGAGAACGAAATCCTTTTCAGATTCTCCGACCGCCTCGGAATAGTCGACGCCGACGATCTCAGCGGAGCCCCCGTTTACCTGAATCTCAAGTCGCTCGAGCCGCCGGTCGCCCCCGAACCCGAGGCAGCCAAAAACTCCAAGAATGCAGCCAAAGGCATCGCCTATATAGTTCCCGGGCGAGCCCTGGCCGAGATATATCTGAACCGAAAGCTCCTCCTCAAAGAAGAAACCCTCGTATCACAATTCGGGCGAATCGAATACCTCGCCCCAACGATGTTCGAGGATCGCAAGAATCCCATCAAAGTTTATTTCGCTCCCGAAACCGGCAGCATCAAGCAGATAATTCAATAATTTAATAACTATACTAATGTTTAAGAATCACCCAAAAGGCCTTTACGCATTGGCCTTAGCCAACACAGGCGAGCGCTTTGGATATTATACCATGCTCGCCATTTTCGTATTATTCCTGCAAGCAAAATTCGGCTTCGACGAGAAGATGGCCGGAGAGATCTACGGAACCTTCCTGGCATGCGTGTACTTCATGCCATTCTTCGGCGGAATGCTTGCCGACCGCTTCGGATACGGGAAGATGGTAACCATCGGCATCATCGTCATGTTCGCCGGATACTTCTTCCTCGCCATCCCCATCAACAGCCATTGGCCCGCCCTGTGGATCATGTGCGCCGCCCTGCTGCTCATCTCCGTCGGAACAGGGCTCTTCAAAGGCAACCTCCAGGTGCTCGTAGGCAACATGTACGACGCCCCCGAGCATCGAAGCAAGCGCGACAACGCCTTTAGCATCTTCTACATGGCCATCAACATCGGAGCCATGTTCGCGCCAACAGCCGCAACCAAAGTAACCAACTTCTTCCTCGCGCAAGATCACTTCACGTATAGCTCCAAAATACCAGCCCTGGCACATCAATATCTCAACGGAAATATCACAACCGAGGGCATGGCCGATCTAACAGACCTCGCCGCCAAGCAAGGAGCATCCGTCGCCGACCTCGGCGCCTTCGCACAGCAATACATCGAATCACTCTCAGGAGCATACAACTACGGATTCGGCGTGGCATGCATCTCCCTCATACTATCCATGATAATATACGTAGTGTTCCGCCCCACCTTCAGGCATGCCGACTATAACTCCAAGCAGCTCGCAGCCAAGCAAGCAGCAACAGGCGGCGAAGCCCCCGAGACCCTCACCCGCAAGCAAACAAGCTCCCGAATAATCGCCCTCGCACTGGTCTTCTTCGTCGTAATCTTCTTTTGGATGTCATTCCATCAAAACGGCCTCACGCTAACCTTCTTCGCCCGCGATTATACAGCCAGCGCAGTCGAAGGATTCAGCCGATTCAGCTGCGACATCATCAACCTCGTGCTCATCATAATCGCCGTATACTCAGCCTTCGCAATAGTCCAGTCAGAAAGCCTTCGCGGCCGAATCATCTCAGGATCAATCTTCGGAGCCACCGTAGCCGCATGCATATTGCGATACCTCGGCATGGAAGGAGAAGTCGCCGTTGAGCCCCAGATATTTCAACAATTCAACCCATTCTTCGTCATCGCCCTCACCCCCGTATCCATAGCCATCTTCTCCTACCTCGCCAAAATCGGCAAAGAACCCTCCACCCCGCGCAAGATAGGCTACGGAATGATCATAGCCGCCGTCGCCTTCTTCATCATGACCTACGTATCCATCAACCTAGCCAGCCCCAAAGAAATAGCCAGCCTAGGCGGCCTGCCCGACGACCTCCGCGTATCAGCCAACTGGTTGATCAGCACCTACCTTGTCCTCACCTTCGCCGAGCTTCTGCTCAGCCCCATGGGCATCTCCTTCGTCAGCAAAGTAGCCCCGCCACAGTTCAAAGGCCTGATGATGGGAGGATGGTTCGCCGCAACCTCCATAGGCAACTACCTCACCAAGCTGATCTCACAGATATGGGGTAGCGGCATGGAACTCTGGATGATATGGGGAGTGCTGATCGCCATTTGCATCCTCTCCGCCCTCTTCATCTTCGCGATAATGAAACGTCTGGAGCGAGTCACCAAGTAGCAGATATCGCCCTGACAACCAAAGGAGGCGCCTTCACGACAAGAGGGCGCCTCTTTTTTTCGCCTCCAGCCCAATAATCTCAGCCGGAGAGCCATCCCCACGAAGCCGCCTTCGATACCTCCCCGCTCATTCCCACCATTCAAACGCCTCCATCTAAATCCTTTGCGAAGGCATCCCCCACATATTCCCCCCAATCAATCCCTTCAACTTTAAAGTTTAAAAAAAATATTGGTATCGCATTTCAAGAACTTGAAAACTTAAAAAACATTTAGCAAGAGCTTTTCAAGAACTTGAAAAGCCTAAAACTATTTTGTTCGGACTTTTCAAGAACTTGAAAACTTAAAAATCATTTAGCAGGAGCTTTTCAAGAACTTGAAAAGCCTAAAACCATTTTGTTCAGACTTTTCAAGAACTTGAAAACTCAAAAACTATTTAGTTGGGACTTTTCAAGAACTTGAAAACTCAAAAACTATTTAGTTGGGACTTTTCAAGAACTTG
>JAITHO010000091.1 GCA_031279915.1 Tannerellaceae bacterium | reverse complement strand
ACGTTGTCTGGTGTACAGACGTGTGCACTACCTATCTGAAAATCGATTTTCCGTTGCCAGGACTAAACATCCGGAGCCGGAAAATCGATTTTCCGCTACCAAAACTATACGCTGCCTTGAATAAAGCGTCGTATCGCCCATAAAAGAATAAAAAATAGGAGAATTTGTGAAATCTGCAAGCTCCCCCCTGCTATGATTCCATCAGCCCCATCTCCCTTGCTTTTTCGAACATGAAAGTGCGGGCGGCTTCGTAATCATTTGGGATGATGCCGTCGAGGATAGCGTTTTTGATGGCTTCCTTGATTGTCCCCACCGGGCGCGAGGGCGGCAGCTTGAAGGTTTCCATTATCTCTTCGCCGGAGATGGGAGGCTGGAAGTTGCGTATCCGGTCTTTTTCCTCAATGTCGGCAAGCTTGTCGCGAACGCGCCGGAAGTTATCCAGATAGCGTTGCACCTTGGCGGGGTTCTTGCTGGTTATGTCGGCCTCGCAAAGGAGCATGAGATCGTCGATATCGTCGCCGGCGTCAAAGAGGAGGCGTCGAACGGCCGAGTCGGTTACTTCGTCGTCGGAGAGGTTGATAGGCCGCATGTGGAGGTTAACGAGCTTCTGCACGTACCTCAGCTTGTCGTTCATCGGCAGCTTCATGCGCCGGAATATGGTCGGGAGCATTTTGTCGCCAATGTAGTTATGGTTATGGAATGTCCATCCCAGCCTGTTGTCCCAGCGCTTGGTTGCCGGCTTGGCTATATCGTGCAGTAGCGCTCCCCAGCGGAGCCAGAGGTTGTCGGTGTGCCGGCTCAGGCGGTCGAGCACCATCAGCGTGTGGGCAAAATTGTCCTTGTGGCCTATGCCGTCCTTGGTTTCCACTCCCTTCAGCGCGCATAGTTCTGGGAAGATGAGCTCGAGCAGCCCAAGTTTTTCGAGTAGTTCGAAACCGATGGAAGGCTTTGGGGAAAGGATAATCTTGTTCAGCTCGTCGATGATGCGTTCTTGCGATACTATTGACAGCCGCTCTCTATTGCGCTGTATGGCGTCGAAAGTATCGGGGTCAATGTAGAATCCGAGTTGGGAGGCGAATCGCACGGCCCTCATCATTCGCAGCGGATCGTCGCTGAAAGTTATGTCGGGATCGAGCGGGGTGCGTATGGCTTGCCTGTCAATATCTCCGAGGCCGTCGAAGATATCGACAAGCTTGCCGAAATTCTTTCCAGGATTGAGGCAGATGGCCATCGCATTGATGGTAAAGTCTCGGCGGCTGAGGTCGTCGGTGAGGCTGCCGTCTTCCACCACCGGTTTGCGGCTATCGTGGTGGTAGGATTCCCTGCGTGCGCCAACGAACTCTATGTTCCATTCGCCGCTAACGACCTGCGCCGTGCCGAATGTTTTGAAAACGGTGAGGCGGCTCTGTCCCATCATTCGAGCAACAGTTCTCGCTGCCTCTATCCCGCTTCCAACAACAACTATATCTATATCCTTCGAACTGCGCCGGAGGCAAAGATCTCTCACGAAGCCGCCAACAACGAAGGCATCAATGCCGATCCGTTCGGATGCAGCCGAGATGGTTCGGAAGGGATTGCCGCTAACCTTCTCCCTTAGCTCGTTTATGTCGTGATAGCTTCCGGCGTACATGGCTATATCTTGCAGTCTTTAAGGATTGCTATCAGAAATCTCCACCAGAGGTCAACCGTCGGGATGTTGATGCGTTCGCTTACGGAATGTACTCCCCGAAGCGTCGGCCCGAAGGAAATCATGTCCATCCATGGGTATTTGGCGAGGAAGAGGCCGCACTCAAGTCCTGCATGTATGGCCTTCACCTGCGGATCTTTGCCGAACAGCTTGCTGTATGTTGCTGCGGCCACTTTGAGCAGAGGCGATGCAGGATTGGGAGCCCATCCGGGATAGCCGTCGCTTTGCGTCACTTGTGCGCCGGCAAGTTTGAAGACGGATAGAACCTGGCCGGCGATGGCTTCTTTTCCGGATTCGATGGAGCTGCGCTGGCTGGTTATCACTACCACCTGCGCGGCCTCGGTGCGAACAACGGCCAGGTTGGTCGACGTCTCTACCAAGCCCTCCACATTCTGGCTCATGGCGGCTACTCCGTGAGGGCAAGCGTTGAGCGTATATATTAATGTAGAGGCGGCATTGGGGTCGATGCAGGTCGCAGGGCGTTCGGCGGATGTCATGCTCATCGTGATGCCAGGATCTACGATTTTGAACTCAGCTTCCAGGTCGGCGATGAAGCCATTGAGCAGAGCTCTGACCTCCTCCTTCAGCTCGGGCTTGATGCCAACTATAGCTGTGGCCTCCGATGGGATGACGTTGTGGAAGGTACCGCTTTCGATATTGGCGACTCTGATGCCCCGCTCGTGCAGCAGGAGCAGGAAGCGAGCAAGTATCTTGCATGCATTGCCGCGGCCTTTATGTATCTCTCCGCCCGAATGTCCGCCCTGCAATCCGCCAACTTGGAGGGTGAAGTAATCCAGGTCAGCGGGAGCCGGCTGGGGAGTGAAGCTCAGGCGAGCCTCGGTGCTCTTGCCTCCGGCGCATCCGATGAAGATCTCTCCCTCGTCTTCGCTATCGAGATTGAGTAATATCTTGCCGGCCATGAAGCCCGATTCGATGGCATTGGCTCCGGTCATCCCAGCTTCTTCGTCAACTGTGAACAAGCATTCCAGCGGGCCATGCTCAATGTCGGAAGAGGCAAGAATGGCAAGCTGTGCAGCCACTCCGATGCCATTATCCGATCCCAAGCTTGTGTCCTTAGCGCACAGCCATTCGCCTTCAACCAGCGTTTCTATCGGATCGTTATCAAAGTCGATAGCCTTGCCGGGCGCGGCTACGCATACCATGTCGATGTGCGATTGGATGATAATCGTAGGATAAGCTTCGAATCCGGCGGATGCGGGCTTGCAAATAAGAATGTTGCCAACAGCATCTTTCTTGCATGGAAGGGAATGTTTAGCGGCAAAGGATTCAAGGAAGGCAATCATCTTCCCCTCTCTTTTGGAGGGGCGAGGTACTTGTGTTATCTCATGGAAATATTTCCATACGATACTCGGGTTTAAATCTGTTATATTCATCGCTATATTTTGTTATTAATTACTTGAGCCGAAAGTTATACATGAAAAAGGAGGCAGTCGTGATTGCTCTGAAAAAAGAGGCGGCATCCGTCGCAAATATATCTTGCAATCATTTAAACTCTTATATTTGCGCACAAATATAAAGAAAATGCTTGTAACATTGCTCGTAACCCTTATCATCGTTTTAGCTTGCTTTATCCTGCTTGCCCTGGGAATTTTCCTGGGGCGGCGGGATGCCTTCCCTTCGGGGCACATTGACGACAGCCCAGCTTTGCGAGATAAAGGTATCAGATGCGCCGCCGCACAAGACCGCGAGCAGAGAGCAGAGAAGAATTTGAATGAAATTACCAGAGTATAAATAATACGTAAACTACTTTTTTTATGAGGAATATAAACTATATTACAAACGCCGTGCTGGCCGTTGCAGTTGTGGTTTTATTTGTGTTGCACTTTACCGACCGGAAGCCCAGCTTACCTGTGAGCGAGAATACAGCCTCCGGCGAAGCGACGGCCGACATGCCCGTTGCATACATCAACATGGATTCGTTGCTGCAGAACTTTGATTACGCCAAAGATCTCAACGAGATTATTCTGCGCAGGGAGGAGAACGTCAGAGCCAGCCTCAATCAGCAAACGGCTTCGCTCGAATCGGAGGTGATGGACTTCCGCAGAAAAATTGATAACAACGCTTTCCTCACACGCGAGCGCGCCGAACAGGAACAGCAACGACTGCTCAAGAAAGAACAGGAGCTCAAAGTGTATGAGAATCGCCAAACCCAAGAACTGCTGGCCGAGCATCAGCGGCTTACCGAGCAGCTCCGCGATACGCTAATCTCGCAGCTCCGGGTATTCAATCAGGCCAAAGGATTCCGTATAATTTTTAGCAACACTGCTCGGGATAACATCATCCTTGCCGACGATGTTTACGACATAACCGATGAGCTGGTGAAGTACCTTAACGAAAAATACACGCCGGCGCCACGACAGTAGTAGGCCCTCCGAAAGCATCTCCGCTTGGCGGCTCGAATACCTATCCTTCCTCAGCGAAGTCGATAGGTATTTGTTTTTTGAAGGCTTCCTGAAAAGAAATCAGCGACTCGGTGCGGGCCAGGCCGAGGGGCTGCAATTTGCGATGGATGATGCGAAGCAGATCCTGGTTGTTCTTCGCATAGATTTTGATGAACAGATCATACTTGCCGGTTGTGTAGTGACATTCCACCACTTCGGGGATCGCCCGCAGAGCTTCGGTCACAGCCGGAAAATCACTAGGCGAGCTGAGGTACACTCCCATGTAGGCGCAGGTTTCATAGCCCACTTTCACGCTATCGATAACAAATTCGGAGCCTTTGATGACTCCCATCGCCACCAAACGTTGAAATCGTTGGTGGATTGCCGCTCCCGATACGTTGCATGCGCGGGCCACTTCGAGGAAGGGAATGCGGGCGTTGGTGCTTATTAGTCTCAAGATTTTTTCGTCTAATGCGTCTAATTGATGACGTCCCATATACAATAGTATTACTGATTTAGTCTAACATCAGGCTCATGTAAGCCTTGCGGTCTGCGTAGTCGAGCAGATAAGCCGTCTGCTGTTTGATGTCCATGGCCTTCAGCTCCTCGAGGCTCATCTTCGCTCCGCATGCGGCTTTCCGAATCTCGAACATAGCTTCCGGATCAATCGCGCGGGCCATCCCGTAGCTATACGCCGTACCCTGCGCAATGTATGGCATGCGGCAGAGGGCCCGCTCAACGCCCAGATTTTCCGTTGCCGCCAGCAGCAGAGCCCGCATTGCATCCCCATCCTCATACACTATCTCGCGCACCAGCGCGCTCCTCTCCTCAGGATTCGATCCTGGCCGGATGAATGGCGTTGCGAAGGCAATTCCGCAAATTGTATCCGCCCGCCTGGCAACATACATCCGCCCGCCGCTCAGGCATATATCCCGCCCGATATTGTCCATATCTCGGCGATCGTGGAGCACACCTATCGCTCGTTCTCTGAGCTTGCGATCAACGTAGGCAAACTCCTTGCCCCCGAGCGTATCCTGCGACAAAACCCGGCACGAGCCATCGGCCTCGCCCAGCTCCTGCCGCGCGTATACGCATGGCGAATACTCAAAGGCTCGGCTAAAACCGTAGCGTTCATAAAAGTCGAACAGGCTGGGAGAGGCCGGAATAAGGGTCGCCACATACATTCCGCGCCGGCGCATCTGCTCAAAAGTTTTGTGCATCAGCCTCGTCATCCATCCCTTGCCCCGCTGGCCCTCAAGGGTGCAGGCTCCCGCAATGTATCCCATCAAAAGTTCGCGGCCATAGTAATTTAGCTTGTATGGCAGCAGCATCAGCGAGGATACAAGCTGCCCCTCATGCTCAAGCGTAAGCGCGTATTTTGCTTTATATACATGCTTGAAATACATACGGATGAAATTTTCGTTGTCGCCGAATGCCGCCCGCCATAAGTCCTTGATTTGTTTTTCCTTTTTACTTTGCATGATGCAAATATACACAAAATCGTTAGTCTCTTGTTTTCCTCCCGCAAGCCTTATATTCTCCTAAAAATTTTCTTCCCGACTTTTATGCCCTATAATTATGAAAATATTTTTTTCATCCAAAATTATGCCATAAGATTTTGGCTGAAATTTTTTTGCTCACAATTATGCAGGTTTACTTGGTGTAAACTTTTTTCAGTACAAGACACGTAGGGCATTCATATCAATAGAAAGACGCCTACCAAGTCCACCAACTTCTCCCTCCGTAGGGGATGCAATGAATAATGTGTATCCCCTACGGGGAAAGTGCATACGGGACGTGCTTTCTATTGATATGGATGCCCTAACGGGCAATTTGCCTGCGGCAATTTTAAGGTTTGCCTTGCGTGCAAAGCGCTCAATGATTAGAAGTTTCCGAAAAAAAATAAGGGAACGGATTCTGTGTTCCGCTCCCTCATTTGCTATCATACGCCTGTTGTTCTTAGCGTCGGGGGGATGCCTCTTTGACAACCATCTGGCGACCTTCGTACTCTGCGCCGTTCAATTCGCTGATCGCTGCCATCGCTTCCCTGTCGTTCGGCATCTCGGCAAATGCGTATCCCTTCGACCTGTTGGTATCTCGATCAATGACTAACTTAATTGAGCTAACAGTTCCATACTCTTCGAAAATCTGTTTTAACTCGGGCTCTCTAACGCGGTAATTCAAATTACCAATGTAAATGTTCATAAAAAAGAAATAATAAATAAATACTAGAAATAATAAACTCCACAAAGAAAGGGAGAATAAATCTATTTTGCGCTATGGTCACTCACTTTTTTTCTCATTGTTGAAAATAAAAATTTATGCAAGCGCCTTCAGATCCCTTTCTACCTGTGTTAATCTCTCTGCTCCGGCATCGGTAATCACATAGCTGTCTTCTATTCCGAGGGCGCCGACGCTGGGGAGTACAAACTTAGGTTCGAGCGCAATAACGCAGCCTGGATGCAGCTCGTCTTTTGAGCGCGGCGATATAACGGGGGGCTCGTTGATGTGCAATCCTATGCCGTGGCCAACGAATGCGGCCTGCTGTTTGGCTCCCATAAAATAATCGGTCATGCGGGCTTTTTCGGCCATGCGGGCGGCGATCTTGTAGAGCTCGGAGCATGCGGCGCCTGGGCGAAGCCGGATTTCAAGCTCTTGCAGTATGTTGATTGCGGCTTGGTGCATGTCGTAGGCGAGCTGGGGGAGCTTGCCTACGGCGAAGGTGCGCGTCATGTCGGTCATGTAAGCCGTGTAGTTGCCGGCCATGTCGACCATTACCGACATTCCGCTGACCAGCTTCAGGCCGCTTGCTCCGATGGGTATGGAGGGCGAGGCGCCGGCTCCTCCGAGAGCGAAGTCGTATGGCGAAGGCTCCTGTGCGTTATCTCCGGCGAGGATGCTGCCCATGAAGATGTCCATGTCGCCAAAGGCGCGGAAGATGCCGAGCGATCCGTTGAGGCGCATCCTGCGTTCGATTTCATACTGAAATTCGAGGTCGGTCATGCCTTCGCGGAAGCATTCGGGGATGGCGGCGTATGTTAGTGCATGTCGTTCGGCTGAGATGCGAAATTGGCCGATCTCCCATGGCGTTTTGATCATGCGCGATGCTCGCATTATGGCCGAGGCGTTGCCGGTTGCGCTGGGACTTAATGCTGCGAGTAGGCGCTCGTAGTCTGAATGTGTGATCTCGTCGGCTTCGAGCAGTAGCTTGGTGGGCCGAGGCAATCCGAAGTCGGAGAGGAGATCGGCTATTTGCTCGGGCTTCCGAACGTATCTGAGGCGATCGCCCTCTATTCCGACGGGGCGTTTGACAAAGCAGATAGGATCGGCATCGACCGCAAGGTAGAGCCATCCGCTGAAGATGCGCCCCGTCATGTAGTACAGATTAAGGCCGGTTGACAGCAGGCAGGCGTCGGCACCTTCGCTTTGCATCGCTTGGCGGATGCGTTCCCATTTGATGCGGCAGTCGTTGGCTACTTCGTTTTGAATCATGTTCCTTACTATTTTTTATGGGTATATCAGTTGGGGAGGATGGCGGCGATGCATTCTACTTCAACGAGCCATTGAGGACGGCATACGCGGGCGAGTACGATGAGGGCCGGAACTGTTGGGAAGCGGTTGTCGATGTAGTTGCGGGCGATGCTGGCGTCGGCTATGTCGCGTAGATAGATGGTCATGCTGGCGATGTGGCTAAGATTGGCGGAGGCGTCGCGGAGGAGGTTGTCGATGTTTTCGAATACTCGGTCGAGCTGACGGATTGTATTGCCGCTGTTGATACATTCTCCGCGATTATTGATGCTGGCGGTACCGGATATGAATATGTGACTGATATCCGCGTATCCAATCCGAACGCCGCGTTCAAAGGCAACGCCATACTGATGCGTGGGGTTGAGATGCGTGGGAGCGTGGAGGTATTGAACGGCGGCTGGAGGCAATGATCCTACGGCGTAGAAATCAAATCCAAGCCGCTTGCCGGCTGCGTCGCCTCCTCCTCCTATGCCGGTTGAGGCAATAAAATGAGTGTCGGGGCTGAGGTTGTGCGCCTTGAAATATCGGTTCCGTCCGCCAACCATAGCTCCGTAATCGCAGTCTATATCTTTTACATATATCCATGTTCGCATGCAGTCGTTAGCGAGATTCATGTTGAGTTGCTTGAGCAAGCGATCGTGCTCGGCGAAGGCTTCGAATGTTTGTTGCTCTACCTGATCGGCTGTTGCGGCAGGCGGACTGATGCTGTGAAATACGTGAGTATGCTCTCCTATTGTTGTGCAAATGGCTTGATCGATTCGAAACGAGTGTCGCTGCGGCGATTGTATAAGCCAAAGCAGTAGATTGATTTTCGAACCGTCGAGCGGCGGTTGTTCTACTATTGAGAGGGCTGCCTTTTGCAGATGTTGGGCGAAGAGCGGATGAGCGCGAAGGCTGTCGTTTTGGTTTATCAAGTCGCTCGCGAAGGCTTTGGCCAGGAAGATATCCGCGTCGGAGAGCTCAAGCTCTGCCAGCAGCCGGAGGTAGGCCTCAAGCAGATCATCAAGCTGAGCGCCTATCGAGTAGCAAGCCTCGGAAGGGCGCAGGGAGATGTGCGTCTCGCAGCGTTGCGCTGTTCTGATGCTATAAATCTTGTGATGTTTCATTGTTTAGAGAGAGGGGGAGATTGACCGAACGAATATCACAAGCCTTCGACATTCCATCCCGACAGTATTCCTCCATAAACGTAAAAGCTCACACGGAAGCCTTTGCTCGTGTTCTGTTCCTTCACCAAATAAACTTTAGCAGCTCCCTCTTCCTTCTCGAAAACGAAGTCGCCGAGGTTTATCTGCTGCGGAGCCATGTTGTCGCGAGCGATATTGGCTGCGATACGTTCTTTGACGGCGGCCATGATTGCAGGCTTACGGAAAGGGTCGGGATCGGAAGACGCCATCGTCGGCTTTATCGCAACATTCAGGGCTCGCTCCTGGCGCAGGCTGTCGGCATACCGTCGGAATCGAGCCCGCATGGAGGGCGATCTGAGGGAGTTGACCGTAAAGATTGCAATTCCCTGAGCGCCGTTGTTGAGCGCCGCGTCCATAGATCGGAACATCTCGTCGCCGTCGGTAACCATCAAGCCGCAATAAAGGCTGGTGGCAGGGTTCTTCTGCTTAGTATTATCAATGGTGCAGTCGGCAATGAAGCTCACATCGCCGGTGTAGAACGTGTGATACACCATCGGGAAAACAATATCCAGATTCCATCGCCCCCAATCCTGCCTCACCATTTGGCGCGACATAGCCGGCGTGGGAAAAGGCGAGGCCGCCATCAGCTTGCCATGAGCATGCACAACATCAGCAATTTCATTGGCCACCTCAGTGATTTGGTCACAACGAAACTGTAGCCACTTCTCATCAGTCGAAGGATCGTCGAGCATCCTCGGATCATATCCATACTCCTTTTGGAAAGCTTCAATCATGCGCGGATGATAGCCAAAATCCCATTCGGCATACTCCCTGTCCTGCACCACATCATAGCGCGGCCACAGCGTTGTGGGCAGGATGACGTCAACGAAGCGGTGATAGTCGATAGCAATTCCCTCCAGCCCCTCTATTGCGCAATACTCCGTTATTCGCCGCCGGATGTAATCGCGAACTTCGGGCAATGCAGGGCAAAGAAACTTGTAGTAGTCAACGTAAGCTTTAGTATCAGCCAGGCTCTCTCCGCGCCGATTAACGCTAAGCCAGTCGGGATGATTGCGAAGGATAGAATCGCGGTCGTGCTCCAGATTCATAGTCCATAGCCAGGCAAAGATTCGGATGTTATATTTATGGGCGATGTCGATAGCGATGCGATAGTCATGCGGCGTTGGCGCATTAAGCATGATTCCCTCGATTCCCGTTTCGCTAACGATAGAGCAAATCGAATCGAAGTTCATCGCAGGCCGATAATCCATCCACGTCCAAAACAGCGGAAGCGAACGTTTTTCAGCCGATAGCTTCGAGCAACTCATAGCCACAAGAGCAACAGCAAAAAGGAAAGCGAAGAGGAGAGGGCGAAGTTTCATAATGATCAAGATTTAAACGTTAATAAAATATTTGGCTGGCAAATGTAGGATAAATAATTTGTTGTAGAGAATATCCTTCCGCTCGCAAGGATTTGCAATCGCTGCGAGCGGCAAGTTAGCCCCATTTCCATTTGGCAATGGCTCGCGATACTTATCGCAGCGTATTTCCATGAAGGCAATGGCTCGCGATACTTATCGCAGCGTATTTCCATGAAGGCAATGGCTCGCGATAAATTCCGCAAGCCGTTTAATCGAGTTAAGGTTCAATCGAGTTGAATACGTCGCGATAAATTCCGCAAGCCGTTCAATCGAGTTGAATATGTCGCGACAAATTCCGCAAGAAATTCAATCGAGTTGAATATGTCGCGACAAATTCCGCAAGAAATTCAATCGAGTTGAATCTGTCGCGACAAATTCCGCAAGCTATTCACATGTGTTGATAGCTTGCAACAAATTCCGCGAGCCATTTACGTCTGTAAATATGCCGCGACAAATCCCGCAGGCCATTTACACATGGAAATATGCTGCGATAATTATCGCGAGCCATTTAATTGAGTTCATTTTGCTGCGATAATTATCGCGAGAGATTTAATTGAATTCATTTTGCTGCGATAATTATCGCGAGCCATTTAATTGAATTCATTTTGCTGCGATAATTATCGCGAGCCATTCAATTGAGTTCATTTTGCTGCGATAATTATCGCGAGAGATTGAATTGAGTTCATTTTGCTGCGATAATTATCGCGAGCCATTTACATGTGTTGATGGGCATACGGATTTCTTTTTGGCTCAATTACATCTGCGATTGGGCTGCGGGGCTGGCTATAAGCCCGTAAATGAATATCTTTGCCGCCTGAAAATAAGCAAATAGTAATCAACCGTGTGCTTGCTCACCACGTTAAAAACAAGAAATATGCAAAAACAAGTATCTCTTTCCTTCATGCTCCTGGGCATACTTTTCAACATTTGCCTCGTTGCATCCAATCTGTTGGGCACGAAAGTGCTGCAATTTGCAGGGATTACGGCTTCGGCCGGCCTTGTAGTTTTCCCTCTTTCTTATATCATTAACGATTGCATAGCCGAGATATGGGGCTATCGCAAGGCTCGATTGATTATCTGGAGCGGCTTTGCGTCTAACTTTCTGCTGATGGCCTTTGCGCAGATTGCGATCGTCCTTCCGGCGGCTCCTTTTTGGGAGGGCGAGGAGGCTTTCGGATTTGTGTTTGGGCTGGCTCCGCGCATAGCTTGCGCAAGTCTGCTGGCTTTTTTAGTTGGCTCGTTCGTGAATGCCTGGATTATGAGCCGGATGAAGATTGCTTCGGGCGGACGGCGCTTCTCCTTGCGGGCCATTGTGTCTACCCTTGGCGGCGAGGGTATAGATTCGATAATATTCTTCCCGATTGCCTTTGCGGGGCTGATTCCTTCGGCAGAGATCCTTGCCATGGCCGCTACGCAAGCCCTCCTCAAGTCGCTCTACGAAGTGATAGCCCTCCCCTTCACCATCCGCATCGTAAAATATATCAAGCGCAAGGAAGGTGAGGATGCCTATGATTACGATACAGATTATAATCCGCTGAAGATGGATATTTGACCTTCCCCCGCAGGAGTCTGAATGTGCCAAAATAATTCAAAGAAGAAGTCATTCCTCCCGTAGAGAGGTATTGTTCGAGCCTGTTTGCCCGTAGGGCATTAATATCAATAGAAATATGCCTTCCAAGTCCACCAACTTCCCCGTAGGGGATGCACAGCGTGTTTAATGTGTATCCCCTACGGGGAAAGGAAACTTGTGCGCGCGGGACATGCTTTTTATTTATATGGATGCCCTACGGGCAATTTGCCTGCGCCAATATTAATGCGTCTGTCACGCTCGCGTCTCTACAAACGCACGAAAATTTGGATGCGCATCCAAATTTTCGTGCTTTTGCCTCCCTCTTTACCTGATATTTTTTAATCGTTTACCTGCGATACGCTCCGGCGGCAAAATGCGATTATAAGAAGTTCCCTTATCTTTGAGGCGAGGCGCTCTACGCATAGCTCCGCTCAATATCTCCGGAAATATTATTAACCCTATTATATCTACAACAATGGAAAATCAGTTCGCTCAATCCTTATGCAAGAGGCTATTCGGCATCCTTGCTTTTGTGCTCGCAGCATTTGGCGCTCCGGCGATGGCGCAAACTTATCACACAGGCGACATTGCGGTTATAAACAACATCATTGACAATAACGGTCTGCAATGGGCTAAGGCGCCTGCGAATGGTTCCTCTGTTCCGAGCGACTGGGCGTATGACGGCCAAGGCACATCAGGCATTAAATGGTCGACCGATGCGACTAACAAGCGGATAACATACTTGAATGTGATGTTAAAGAAATTGACAGGGGCGCTCGATGTTTCGGGGCTCTCGAACTTAGAGTACCTTAGGTGTTCCATTAATGAACTGACTGCGCTAAATATTTCGGGGCTTAGCAAATTAGAGGAGCTTTCGTGCAATGTCAATAAGCTAACGGAGCTGGATCTTTCGGAATGTCTCAATTTAAAGAGTCTTGATTGCGGAATAAATCATCTGAAGGCGCTGGATCTTTCGAGGCTTAGCAATTTAGAGTTCTTTAGTTGCAACATCAATCCGCTGACTTCGCTGGAGTTTTCGGGGCATCCCAAGCTGAAGCACATTTCTTTCTACAACTGTGCCGTGCTGGCGTCGCTGCATGTTTCGGATCTTCCCAATTTAGAGAGGCTTTTTTGCAATGAGAATGATCGCATGGCTTCGCTTACGCTTTCGAATCTTCCAAAATTACAGATGCTGAATTGCGCCCGCGGCAGTTTGACTTCGCTGGATCTGACGGAGTTTCCCAATTTAAAGGAGCTGAGGTGCAACAACAATAAACTGACTTCGCTGAATGTTTCGGGACTTATCTATTTAGAGCTCCTTGACTGCATGGGCAATGGTCTGACGGAGCTGGATGTTTCGACGCTTAGCAATTTAACGAAGCTTTATTGCTTTGGCAATCTACTGACGGAGCTGGATGTATCGATGCTCTCCAAGTTAAGTCTGCTTTCTTGTGGACGCAATAACCTGACGTCGCTGAATATTTCGGGCCTTACCTTGATAACTTCACTTGGTTGCAACAACAACAAACTTACGTCGCTGGATGTTTCGAGGCTTAGCAACTTAGAGAGTCTTTCGTGCGGTTTCAACAGTCTGACGTCGCTTGATGTTTCAAAGCTTAACCAATTAGAGAGTCTTTCTTGCAGCTTCAATAAGCTGACGTCGCTCGATTTGACAGGCCTAACGACATTCTCATACTTAGACGGCAAGAATCAGGAGCAAACTCTCACGCTAAACCTTAATCCCGCAACGCAGAAGTACGAAGCTGCCATAGCCCTGAACAATCCCACCGGCTTGGAACGTGGACTCACATACGCCGACGGCAAGCTGATTGCAGACGACAAACGTAATAGCGCCACCAGCTTTACGGTCGAAACCGGACGTCCCGACCATACGCTCTCCGGCATGCTCACACTGAAGTACAGCAACTGAATTATCCGTAATTGATATATTTGTCTTCCAAAAAAATAAATCAAGATGAAAGATTTGAGTTTCGAAGCGCAGATGCTTCATATTCCTTACGAGCAGCCCGACGTATATGGGGCGCTGTCGATGCCGGTTTATCAGTCGGTATCATTTGAGTTCGACACGGCTGAGGCGATGGAGGCTGCTTTTTGCGGGCGATCGTCTGCTCATACTTATTCCAGGATTTCGAACCCAACGGTTCAGTATTTTGAGCAGCGGGTGCAACGGGCCATAGGAGCCTTCGGAGTGACGGCTCTCAGCTCGGGCATGGCCGCCATCTTCTCGACCTTAGCGAACTGCGCCTACGCAGGCAGCAACGTGATTGTATCGTCGCATCTGTTTGGGAATACCTACGTGCTCTTGCGGCATACGCTGGAGGGATTCGGAGTGGAGCCTCGGTTCTGCAACATGAGCGATCCCGCGGAGGTGGCTTCCCGCATCGACGGGCAAAGCTGCGCAGTGTTCCTCGAAGTGATATCGAATCCGCAGATGGAGGTGGCCGATCTGTCGGCGCTGTCGGATGTATGTCGCAAGGCCGGTTTGCCTCTGATTGCCGATACCACGGCCATTCCCTTCACCGCTTTTCGTGCGAGCGACTTTGGGGTCGATGTAGAGATTATATCCTCTACGAAATATATCTCCGGAGGGGCAACCAGCGTTGGAGGGCTGATTGTTGATTACGGCAGCTTCGACTGGTCGGAGAATCCCGTACTTCGCCGGTGGGCTGGAGGTAACGGACGGGAGGCCTTTGGCGCGCGTCTTCGCCGCGAGGTGCATCGCAACCTTGGAGCATATATGTCGCCGCAGACCGCCGCCTTGCAAACGCTGGGGCTGGAAACTCTCAAGCTGCGATTTGAGCGTCAAGCGTCGACCGCCCTGGAGTTGGCCCGTCGATTGCGCAGGCTGGAGGGGGTGCGCGCAGTTAATTACTCAGGGCTGGAGGAGCATCCACACTTCGAAATAAGCAGCCGGCAGTTTGGCGATCATCCGGGAGCGATGCTAACTTTTGATCTTGCCTCCCGCGAAGCATGCTTTGAGCTAATCAATAAGCTGAAGATGATCCGTCGGGCAACCAACCTCTTCGACAATCGATCGCTGATAATCCATCCGGCCAGCACCATCTACGGATTGCTCACGGAGGAGCTCCGGCAGTCGATGGACGTCAAACAGGAATGCATACGCCTCTCCGTTGGCCTCGAATCAGCCGACGACCTCTACGGCGACCTCGAGCAGGCCTCCCTTAGATAAAAACAGATGATTGATTATATTTGTCACATACAGAATACCAGCAACAAAATAAGACATACATTATGATTAAAGTTTTTTACATGGCCGCTCTTCTGATTGCTATAATAGCGGCCTCATCATGCCAAAGCAACAGATCGTTCGCTAACATGCAGAAAGAACAGAACAGGGCTATATCTCGATTGATGGCCGACAGCGGCTATGTTCTCCTCAAAGAATATCCGGCCGACGGAGTTTTCCAGCCAAATGAGTTCTATAAATTTGACAATGGCGTTTACATGAACGTGATTGACTCCGGCAACGGACGGCGAGCCATAGCGGGCGTCACCTCCATACTCTGCCGCGGAATTGGTCGCGGATTAGTGGTATACGATACGCTAGTCATGGAGAATCTTAGCAACTCCAGCCCATATCCATTCCCTATACTTTATATATATGGCTCGTCGACGGCTGTATCGGCGGCCTACGATGAGTTTACGAGCTACGTGTTCAGCCAAGCCCTGTTCAAGCCTATGGAGCACGTTGGCGATAGCTCGACGGTTAAGCTGATCATTCCGTTTGAGCAGAGCAGCTCCTATCTCAGAAGCATCGGCGAAGCTTTCTACTTCCATAAACTCCGATACGTATTCGAACTTAGATAATCTCATACCATGACACTGATTAAATCAATATCCGGCATTCGCGGGACGATAGGCGGAAGCCCTGCCGACGGCCTAAATCCGCTCAGCGTCGTTAAGTTTACCGCAGCTTATGCAACATTCATTCGGCGGAGCGCCAAGGCTTCGTCGAACATCATAGTCGTCGGACGGGATGCTCGTCCCTCGGGAAGCATCATCAAGCCAATCGTTACAGGGACGCTGGCTGCGATGGGCTTCAACGTTATCGACCTTGATTTTGCTACCACTCCAACGGTTGAGCTGGCTGTGGCGAAAGAGAGGGCATGCGGCGGCGTGATACTTACCGCCAGCCATAATCCGGTGCAATGGAATGCGCTCAAGTTGCTCAACGAGCATGGCGAGTTCCTCAGTGCGGCCGACGGACAGGAAGTGCTGAACATCGCCGAGGCGGATTGCTTCGACTTCTGCAATGAGCTGGGCGAGATCATACGATGCGACGAGTGGGACGAGAAGCACATAAGGTGCGTGCTTGATCTGGAGCTCGTAGACGTAGATGCAATTCGGGCGGCTAACTTCCACGTCGCCATCGACACAGTAAATTCCGTTGGAGGCATCATCCTGCCGCCATTCCTGAAGGCTCTGGGAGTATCGCAAACGACTGTCATCAACGGAGCAGCCGACGGACATTTCGCCCATAATCCCGAACCGCTGCCGCAGCATCTCACCGAACTCTCCGACCTGATGCGAACCTCGGACGCCGACCTGGGATTCGCCGTCGACCCCGACGTCGACCGCCTTGCCATCGTTTGCGAGAATGGAGACTTCTTCGGCGAAGAATATACCCTCGTGGCTGTTGCCGATTACGTCCTTACCCATACAAAAGGAGCAGCCGTCAGCAATCTTAGCTCCAGCCGAGCATTGCGCGATGTGGCGCGTTTGCACGGATGCGATTACCATGCGGCGGCCGTCGGAGAAGTTAATGTGGTCAACAAAATGAAGGCGAGCGGGGCCGTCATAGGCGGCGAAGGTAACGGAGGCGTCATCTATCCCCCCGCCCATTACGGACGCGACGCCCTCGTTGGCATAGCTCTATTCCTTTCGCATCTGGCGCATAGCCGCAGCTCCGCAAGCGCCCTCCGCGAAACCTACCCATCCTATCATATCGCCAAACTGAAAGCCGAACTTAGCCCGCAAGCCAATCTCGACGCATTGCTCCATCGCGTCAAAGACCGCTTCGCATCCTGCGACATAACCGACATCGACGGAATCAAGATCGACTTCCCAAACAAGTGGGTTCATCTGCGCAAAAGCAACACCGAGCCCATCGTTCGCATATACGCCGAGGCCAGAACCGAGCAGGAAGCCAACGAGCTCGGAGAGCAGATCCTCCAAATCATACACGAAAGCAACTAAGCCCAGATGCGCGTCCCATCGCTCCAATATTTATACCTCCAGAAGCCAATAACGACAATCGTAATCATTGCCGCCATTGCCGTGCTGCCATGGCTCGGGCCCGATGATTTCCACACAAAAGGGGAGCCCCGGGAGGCCGCCGTTGCCGTATCCATGCTCCAGAGCGGCAACTGGGCCCTCCCAAAAGTTTATGCAGATGAGGTTGCCTATAAACCTCCCATGGCCCATTGGCTGATGGCCATATTCTCGCTTCCGGAAGGGAAGGTGTCGGAATGGAGCGCCCGACTTCCCTCGGCAATAGCATACATTATTCTCGCCGGAGCCTCCCTCTTCTTCTTCGGACGGCGCCTGCGAATGCAGCCGGCCTTCATCGCCGCCCTAATACTCATAACGTGTTTCGAGGTACACAGATGGGGGCTGGCGGCCCGTGTCGACATGCTCTCGGCCATGTTTATCGTGCTGGCCCTCTTCACCCTCTACCGCTGGGAGGAGCTTGGCGAGATAAAAGGCTTGCCCGTAACCATCCCGCTCCTTCTGGGCTGCGCAACGCTGGCAAAAGGACCGGTTGGGCTCGTGCTGCCGATATTGGTATTCGGAATATATCTGCTGACCCTGCGTAAGTACCCAAGCTTAGTTGTCATCAAAGCCCTGGCCTACGCCGGCATATCGGGAGCCTTCATCCCAGCCCTTTGGTACGTGGCCGCATGGAAACAAGGAGGCAGCGAATTTATCAGCCTCATCCTCGCCGAGAACTTTGGGCGCTTCCTTCACATCGAGAACCCCGCGCTATCCTACGACCTCGGCCATCGAAACGGAATATGGTACCATCCCGTCATGCTCCTGGCCGGACTGCTTCCGTGGAGCCTCCTTTGCATCTTCGCCCTCTTCGGCAAAAACCTCCGCAAGTACGCCCGCGCCTGCGCATCATCCCCCCTAAGCATACTGCGCAACCTCAGGCGCCGCGTCATGAAGCTCGACAAGGTGCGCCTCTTCAGCCTCATCGCCCTCGTAGTCATCATCATTTTTTATAGTATCCCATCCAGCAAGCGCAGCGTGTACATTTTGCCCGCATACCCCTTCGCCGCCCTGCTTTTGGCCGACAGTTTCCTGCGGATATCGTTTCACAGGCGGAAAGTGAGCCAGGTATTCGTAGCCGTCGTAGGTATTCTGGGGGCGATAACATTCGGAATCGTAGCCGCCATGCTTGCCGGATTTCGCCCTGCCGACATCCTGGGCGACAGGCTTGGGCAATCGAGCTTGCACGACCTCAATCTCCTGCAGCAATCCCTTGCCCAGCCCGCCGTCGGCACAATTCTGGTACTCCTTCTCGGCGGCATAGCGATAGGAACATTAATCTACCAGGCCGTTCGGCGCAATAATCTGAAGGCCCTCTACGCATCGGCGCTGCTCACCTTTGCCCTCAACCTCCTCATCGACGGCGTCATCATGCGCAGCATCCGCAACGGTAATTCGTCGCGCCCCTTTGCGCAACACATCATGGGCGCCTATCCCCTCAGCAATCAAAACACCTTCGTGATGAACAATCCGCGGCAGTACCGCAACCTCTACGGCCTGAATTTCTATATGAACAACATCTTCCAAAACTTTGCACGCAGCCAGGCCGCCGAAGGATACCTCCTGATCGGCAGCCGCGATGCCTCGGTCGCATTACCGCAGTACGCCGCCAGCCATCGCTTCATCCTGCTCGAAACATCCTCCCGAATCTCCGAGCTGGGCCAGCCCATCAACCTCTACAAGTTCCAAAAAAACAATCAGCCCCCTCCCGCCATCCAATAGTCATGTTCAGAAAAAAATTTGGAATCATCCTTTTCGTCGGCGATATTCCAAATTTTTTTTTGCCTCCAGGTTTGTAGCCTATAAACCATCCCAACTTTTTTTTGGGGATAATTATGCCGTCGGGAAGTCCCCAAAAAACGTTTTGGAGCCATTTTTTCCGTCGGATACCTCCAAAACTTTTTTTTGGAGCCATCCGGCGCGTCGGAAGGCTTCAAAACTTTTTTTTGGAGGCATCCGGCGCGTCGGAAACCTTCAAAACTTTTTTTTGGAGGCATCCGACGCGTCGGATACCTTCAAAACTTTTTTTTGGAGCCATCCGGCGCGTCGGAAACCTTCAAAACTTTTTTTTGGAGGCATCCGACGCGTCGGAAACCTTCAAAACTTTTTTTTGGAGGTAGGGTGATGACCAAGTTGCCTCTAAAAAAAAGTTTTGGAGCCAACTTGATGGCCGGAAAGTGGGGAAAAAAGTTTTGTGAGAATTATGCAGTGACCTTTCCTAAAT
>JAITHO010000034.1 GCA_031279915.1 Tannerellaceae bacterium | reverse complement strand
AAACTTTTTATCCAATATGGCATGCTGAGCGATGAGAAGTTTTACGACAGATCCCTAAAGTTTGCTCTCCTGAAGGATACGGATAAAAAGTTCTTCACCTTTGACGAATATAAAACTCTAATCAAAGACAATCAAACGGACAAGGAAAATCAGCTTGTGTACATCTATACCAACAGTACTGAAGAACAATATAGTTATATACAGGCCGCCAAAGATAAAGGATACAACGTGCTCCTCATGGACGGACAATTGGACGTGCATATCGTTGGACATCTCGAGCAGAAATTTGAGAAAACTCATTTCGTGCGCGTTGACAGTGACACAATCGACAACATTGTACGCAAAGGTGACTCTCAAAAGGTGGATCTGAACGAAGACCAGCGTAACGCCCTCCAGGAAGTATTCAAAAGCCAAATGCCGCGGATAGATAAAGCTGAGTTCAACGTAACCTTCGAAGCCTTAGGCGAAACGGCCAACCCCATACTGCTTACTCAAAGCGAATATATGAGACGCATGCGCGAAATATCGGCCTTGCAGCCTGGAATGTCGTTTTACGGAGAAATCCCAGATAGCTTTAACATAACTCTCAATGCAGACCATCCCTTGATTAAAAAAGTATTATTCGAAGAAGAAGCGGCTTGCAGCGAACAGCTTGCCCCCATACTTGCCGAGATCAAAGGCTGGGAAGCAAGGCTGTCGGATCTTGAAGAAAAACAGAGCAAACGGAAAGACGACGACATCTCCACCGCTGAGCAAGAAGACTTAGACAATACTAACAGCAAGCTCGACAGCCTTCGAAGCCAGCGCGACGAAATCCTTGCAGGATTTGCCGGCAGCAACAGCCTCGTTCACGAGCTTATTGACTTGGCCCTGCTCAGCAACGGCATGTTGAAAGGAGAAGCACTGAGCCGATTTATAAAGCGAAGCGTCCAAATGATTGGATAATGCATGAATTATATAACTACACATATCCCCGGCATACGGATTATCGAACCAACAGTGTTCAACGATAGCCGGGGATATTTTTTTGAAGTCTATAAGAAAAACGAGTTTGACCTGCATACCTCCTCTGTTGATTTTATCCAGGAAAATGAATCCTGTTCAACAAAAGGGGTGCTGCGTGGTTTACATTTTCAGTTGGAGCCATATTCACAAGCTAAGCTCGTGCGCGTTATCAAAGGGAACGTGCTTGATGTTGCCGTCGATCTGCGACCTGAATCTGCGACCTTCGGGCAGCATATCGCAGTTGAACTATCTGAGGTAAATAAGCGACAACTATTTGTACCGCGCGGCTTTGCACACGGATTCCATGTACTGAGTAACGACGCTGTTTTTACCTACAAAGTTGATAATTACTATCATCCTGAAGCCGAACGAACTGTTCGTTTTGACGAGCCTGTCTTCGGTATAGATTGGAAAATACCACCGAACACAATACCGATAATGTCCGATAAAGACCGAAACGCACCCGGCATAGCGGAACTCCACTTCTAATACCTACATTATTAATATACCATGAAAACATATCTAATTACCGGCGGGGCCGGATTCATAGGCGCCAATTTCGTAAAACATATCTTGGCAACCTATCCAGATATAAAAATAATTATCCTCGATGCTCTCACTTATGCGGGCAATCAAGAAACTATTGAAGGCGATCTGCTGCCTGGAAAATGTGAGCTTGTGCACGGAAATATTTGCGACTCGGAGCTTGTTGACAGTCTGTTCCGTGAACACCAATTCGATTGTGTGGTCAATTTCGCAGCCGAGAGTCACGTTGACCGTAGCATCACTAATCCGCAACTTTTCCTCCTTACCAATATTCTTGGAACGCAGAACTTGCTCGACGCTTGCCGACGTGCGTGGGTGACGGGAAAAGACAGAGGCGGCTATCCAACATGGCGCCAAAATGTTCGTTTTCACCAGGTATCTACCGACGAAGTTTACGGATCGCTCTCGCCGAACGGCAACGATAAGTTCTCGGAAAGCACCCCCATCGATCCGCGAAGTCCGTATAGCGCATCAAAAGCTTCAGCCGACCTTTTTGTACAAGCATATTACGAAACATACAAAATGCCCGTCAGCATAACACGATGCTCAAACAACTATGGGCCTTATCATTTTCCCGAAAAACTTTTGCCTCTTATCATAAGCAACATACTTGAAGGGAAACCGCTTCCAATTTACGGCGATGGAACCAACGTTAGAGATTGGCTGTACGTTGAAGACCACTGCACCGCCATTGATGCCGTTATAAACCGCGGACGTCCCGGGCAAGTATACAATGTTGGTGGAAACAACGAAATCCAAAATATAGACATTGTTAATCTTACCATCCAAATCATACGGAAAATAATGGAAACGGAACCAAAATACCGCAATGCCTTGCGAAAACAGGAATATGATGCCAACGGCGCTCAAACGTTTGATTATATTAGTGCACAGCTTATACAATACGTTCCTGATCGTCTTGGTCATGACTTGCGATATGCAATTGACGCTACTAAAATAAAAGAGGAGCTAGGATGGATACCGCAAACCGACTTCAATGACGGACTTACCAAAACCATATACTGGTTCCTGCAACATCAAAATTGGGTCGATATCGTAAGTGAGAAAACAAATATTAATAAATAAAGCAAGATAAAATCAATGGACAGCCTTTTATATCTCCTCATCGGAGCATACACAATGGGTCTTAGCGACGGAATCAATGTATATAAATTCAACGCCGCTACCGGACAATCAACTTACGTGGGACAAACTGTTGTCGACAACCCTTCCTATTTCGAGATCTCCAACGGCACATACATTTACGCAGTTAGCGAGAACCCAGATAACAGAATTGATGAAGAAGACGAGAGCGACGGAGTGTCATGCTACGCCAACACATTGCGCTTCGACAAAGCAACCGGAACGTTAAATCTACTCAACTCACAGGAAACATTTGCTGCAAGCCCATGCTACATTATTGCCGACTCTGCACGCCGATATGCTGTTACTGCCAACTATGGCGGAGGAAGTATCTCCGTATTTCCAATCGTTGGCGATACATTGCAAGCTGCTTCGCAAATGATAATCTTTGAAGGCTCAGGAGCTGATTCTACGCGCCAAAGTATGCCACATTTGCATTGCGTAAAATTATCTCCTGACGGAAAATTTATTTTTTCTGCAGATCTTGGAACAGATAAAATTTACCGGCATGACATAAATCCTGGCACGGAGCCCTTTATCCGCGAAGAAACTCTCAAATCTTTCACGCTACCGCCAGGATCCGGCCCGCGGCACCTCACTTTCCACCCTAACGGACGATATCTTTACCTAATTAACGAACTCTCAGGCGCTGTTACTGCTTTCAACTATAACAATGGCGATATCGACGCCTTCCAAACTATTCAGGCGGACACTGTTGGAGGGCGAGCAAGCGCCGATATTCTTATATCTCCTGACGGGAATTTCCTCTACGCCTCCAATCGCAACAAGGCCGACGGTATTGCTATTTTCTCCATCAACGCTGAAAATGGAAGGCTTGCTAAAGTTGGATACCAGCCTACGGCAAAGCACCCGCGCAACTTCACGCTCTCGCCCGACGGTCGATTTCTCCTCGCTGCCTGCATGAACAGCAATGTTATTGAAGTCTTTGCTGTCGACAAGCAAACCGGATTACTCAGCAAAACCGATTACAATATCACGGAGCTTGACACTCCTGTTTGCGTGAAATTCGTATACTGAGCGAAGGTGAACAGTCGGTGAGGTAAATCGCCCGCGGCAATCTATAAAAAAGCAACGTTAGCTTTTCTTGAAGCAAAATCAATTCACGAAAAGCTAACGTTTTTGTTTCCGGATTTCGCATTAGGCTCGCCGTTGAGAACGAAAGCCAACTCATGATTTTCATAATTCGCAAGAGCATTTTCGAGGAATCCTGAATCCGAAGACGTGTGTACATGGCGCCGGAACTGGAGAATTTGGGGAAATACACGTGTACAGGTGGCATTTTATCCGCCAAAAATCTGCAAAGCTTCTTCGGTGGTCGAGACGAAGATGACTTGCCGGCGACTGTTACTTTCGCGGATAAAGTCGTTCATGGCTTTGCTTTGTATGTTTGTATAATCTCCAACTATGGCTATTCTAACATCGTAGTTGGAGCATTTTTGTAATATCTCGCCCGCAATGCCGGTCGACAGGTCGAAAAAGTCGGGGTTGATGTTCTCTTTTTTAGCTATGATGCCGGTGCAATTGTGTTTGAACAACAGGGATAATGCATCGTCTATTTCCTTGATGATAATGCTGTCGTCTATGATTTCGATAATGTTGTTGGGCTGAAATTTTATTTTCATTTCTATTGATTTGGTATAAAAGATATGGTTCGGCAAATATATCAAATTGTAAACTTCTTAAATAAGTATCTGATGTTCTTTGCTTAGGTCGTGGCGGCTGCGTGAATGACGGTTTAAGATTCATACCTTTGCTTAATACATTATATTATTATATATACGCAAAATGACCAGACAAAAGAAAATGCTTCCGATCCTCGAACGGGTGACTATTACCGGCGTTGCGGCCGAAGGAAATGCTATTGCCAGGGTTGACGGCCTTGTGGTTTTTGTGCCGTATGCTGCGACCGGCGATATTGTTGATGTGCAGCTCATACGCAAGAAAAAGAACTATGCTGAAGGACGTATTATCCACATTCATCAACATTCTCACCATCGAGTTGAGCCGCTCTGCCCACATTTTGGGATTTGCGGGGGATGCCGGTGGCAGCATCTTGCCTACGAGGAGCAGCTCGAGCTCAAACGGCAACAGGCGCTTGACTGCATTGAGCGCATCGGAGGAACGTTGGCTTCCGAGGAGATGCCGATACTGCCTTCGCCGGCCATCACGCGATATCGGAACAAGCTGGAGTTTACATTTTCTGACAGAAAGTGGCTCACGGCTGAGGAAATGAATATGACGGATAGAGCCGGCGGCGGTTTGGGATTCCATATTCCCGGTAGATTTGACAAAGTGCTCGATATCCAAACTTGCATGTTGCAGGATGAGATCTCCGACCGTATCAGATGCCGAACTAGGGATTTTTGTATAGCCCGCGACTTCTCTTTTGCCAACCTGCGGACGCACGAGGGACTGATGCGAACGATGATTGTGCGCAATTCGGCCTCGACCGGCGAGCTTATGGTCGTGATTGTTTTCGGATACGACGATGAGGCTCGCCGAGAGGAGTTGCTTTCCTTCCTGCGGGAGGAATTTCCTGAAATCACATCACTTATGTATGTGGTAAATGCTAAATGCAACGACTCTCTGAGCGGGCTTGAGGCGCATCTGTTTGCCGGACGCGATCATATTGTTGAGATAATGGGCGATTTGCGCTTTCGCATCGGCCCCATGTCGTTTTATCAAACGAATAGCCGCCAGGCTGTGCAACTTTATGCCGCGGTTCTTGACATGTCGGCTCTTTGCGGAACGGAAACGGTGTATGATCTGTATACCGGAACCGGTACAATTGCCAATTATCTGGCTTCACGAGCGGCTAAGGTTGTCGGTATCGAATACGTTGAGGAGGCGGTTGAGGATGCGCGAGCTAATGCTCGGCTGAATGGCATCAACAACGTGACGTTCTTCGCCGGAGATATGAAAGATGTTATGGTTGACGATTTTGTGAGGCGCAACGGAAGGCCGCAAGTGATTGTGACCGACCCTCCGCGAGCCGGAATGCACGAGAGTGTGACGAGAGCTATCTTGTCGGCCGAGCCTGAGAGAATTGTATACGTTAGCTGTAATCCGGCAACTCAGTCGCGCGATATTTCTATATTGAGAGAAAAATATTTGTTGAAGAAAATACAGCCTGTTGATATGTTTCCTCACACTCATCATGTCGAAAACGTTGCTCTCCTTGTTCGCCATGATGCATAGGGCGGGCTTGAGGCTGTGGGGGCTTTGGTTTGTCATTTTTCTTGCCGCATGTTCGGGCAAGAAGGGTGGGGTGGAGATTGATTTGTTAGAGATTGAGGCTTGCGGGCGGATAACTGCCGTTATGCCTGTCGGATCTGCCACATATTTCACGTACAGGATGGAGCATAAGGGCGATGAGTATGAGATGATCCGCGACTTTGCATCATCCCGCAAGCTGGAGCTACGTGTCAAAGTGGCAGAGAGTATTGCTCAGATGGAGGAGATGCTTCGCAGGGGAGAGGCCGACCTTATTGCATTTCCAAGGGTGAATAATCCCAGGCTCGACCGCGAATTTATCTTCTGCGGAACGGCTATTCCGGTGCGTTCGGCGCTTGTGCAAGCTGTTCGCAGCGGAGGCCGGCTCCTGACCGACGTTGATGAACTCCTCGGCATGGAGGTCTACGTCGCGGAGGGCTCGCATTGCCATGAAGCGCTGCTTGAGATCAACGAAGGCCTGGGCGGCGGGATAATTGTCAAGACAACGGAGCAGGATGCAAGCGCCGAATCGCTCATCGAAAAGGTATATAGCGGCGATATCTCCTTCGCCATTGCCGACGATCGCATCGCTTTAATGCTCGAAAAGTATTATCGGCAAATCGACGCATCCCTTGCCCTCGATTCCAGCCGCAACAGCTTTTGGATGGTTCGCAAAACATCGCCCCTGCTTGCCGAGGCCATCAATGCATGGGCATCCACGCGGGGGGAGCGCGCCGCCTATAAACTTCGCAACAAGCAGTTTTACGAATTAAGTCGCCGAGCCGCGAATTACGGCTTGCATGTTTCAGATTCGGGCTCCATCTCCCCTTATGATTCCCTTTTCCGCAAATATTCATCGCATATCGGCTGGGATTGGCGCTTGCTTGCATCGCTTTCCTACCAGGAATCGCATTTCATGGCAGGGATAAGCGCCCGAAGCGGGGCAAGCGGATTGATGGGAATAATGCCGCGAACGGCTGAGGCCTTCGGCGTTGCCCGCGAAGATTTGTTCGACCCCGAAACGAATATATGCGTGGCAGTTGAGGCGCTTCGCAGCTTTGGGCGCAGTTTTCGGCGCACGAGCGACGCTCTTCAGCGGATGAAACTAACGCTTGCCGCCTACAATGCAGGGGTCGGCCATGTGCAAGATGCCTGCCGCCTGGCTGGGAAATATGGAAAAGATTCGACGATGTGGGACGGAAATGTGGCCGAGTACATTTTGCTCAAGCGCAATCCGGAGTTTTATCAGGATCCGGCATGCAAGTTCGGCTATCTACGCGGCTCTGAAACTTTTCTGTATGTAAAGGAGGTAATTGAGCGATATGAATATTACTGCCGGACTATGGATTAGAGATAGAGGGGAGAGCTGAACTTTTTAGATATTCTTTTACGCAAAAAACCATATATAGCCGCAATCTGGGCAGGATATGCCCATTTGTTTCATTTGACAACACCCGGATGATCCGACTGTCGCGCCCAGAATTTTTGGCGACACCCAATTGAATTCCCTGCCGCCACCAGAATTTTTGGCGACACCCAATTGAATTCCCTGTCGGCACCAGATTTTTTGGCGACACCCAATTGAATTCCCTGCCGCCACCAGATTTTTTGGCGACACCCAATTGAATTCCCTGTCGTCACCAGAATTTTTGAGCTTATCTGTTAAAAGCTTTTTGCATTTGCCAACTAAAATCGGCACGAGCAGAATACGATTTATTGCCGTTCTACGGTTCCGTTCACTTTCAATCTACCGTCTCGCTCTCCATCGCCTTTATGATTTCGAAGTTGTCGCCAAGAATAAGTTTGTTGATCATATTATATCTCTCTAAAAGTTGATGTTTATGCTAAGCTGGCTTCCTACCTCCATTCCAGATCGCGCAATAGCCTGTCGACTGCATCTTCAATGCTGGGAGCCGATTGGAGATGCTGGATGAAGCGGCTGCCAACTATCACGCCTGCGGAGTGCGCACAGGCGGCTTCGCAGGTTGATCGGTTGCCGACGCCGAAGCCAACGAGGCAGGGATTGCTCAGATTCATGGCTGCAATACGTCGAAAATAAGACTGCGCCGAGGCGTCGAACTCTGATTTGGCGCCGGTAACCGACGGGCTCGACACCATATAGATGAAGCCTGCGGTATGACGGTCGATCTGCCGGATGCGCTCGTCGGATGTTTCGGGAGTGATGAGCATGATGATACGGATGTCGTATCGATCGGCTATCGGTTTGTACTCGGCAAGATAATCGGCAAAGGGGAGGTCGGGGATGATCAGTCCGTCGATGCCTGTTTCGGCGCATCGGTTGCAAAAAGCTTCGAAGCCGTATTGCATAATAGGATTCAGATAGCCCATCATTATTAGCGGAATATTGATCTCGCTGCGGATGTCGGCCAGCTGTTCGAACAGCAGGCGAAGGCTCATGCCCTTGAGCAGAGCCTGGCCTGACGACTGCTGTATGACCGGCCCGTCGGCCATGGGATCAGAAAAGGGAATCCCTATCTCTGCCATATTGACGCCGCCGGATTGCAGGGCGCGAAGGATGTGAGCCGTATCGCCAAGCGCTGGATAGCCGGCGGTGAAATAAACGGAAAGCAGGTTCTGCGATTTGGTTTCAAACAACTTATCTATTCGGTTCATTCTATATAAACAGGCTTATATGTTTCTTAATATGGAGACGAATCTCTGCAGAGCGGCTATGTTTTTCAGTCCGGGTTCTATCTCGAAGCCGCTGTTCAGATCGATGCCGGCGAATGTTGGAGGGGCGATGCGCATAAAGGCTCGGATGCCCTCGAGGCTGTCCGGACGGAGGCCTCCGCTTAGCAGAAAAGGGATTGCCGAAGCGTAGGAGAGCAGTATGGAGTGATCGAACGATAGGCCCGAACCGCCAAAGGCTTCGCAAGGAGTGTCGAAGAGGATGTAATCAACGGCTCCGATGTAGGCTTCGGCCTTCTGCAGATCGTTGGCCGAGGATGCCGGAAGGGCTTTGATAACGACCAGACGGCGATCGGCAAGCTTGCGGCACAGATCGGGAGCTTCCTCGCCGTGAAGCTGTACGGCATTAAGTCCGCATACCGACACTATGTCTGTAATCTCGTCGAAGGATGAGTTGACAAAGACGCCAACCCTGAGTTTATGTTTTACGGAAGAGATGTGAGCTTCGGGCTTGCAGTAGCGCGGCGATTTGTCATAGAATATAAAGCCCAGCATATCGACGTCCACGGATGCAAGGTCGGCGATATTATCTGGATATTTCAGTCCGCATACTTTGATTATCATCTTGCAAGCTCGGCGATCAAATCAGATAATCTTTTGCCGGGACTTTTGGTTGCCATGAATAGCTCTCCGATGAGGAAGCCGCGGAATCCAGCCTGTTGCAATTGCCTGACGACTTCGGCCGAGTGGATGCCGCTCTCGGAGATCATGCAGCAGCCGGTTGATCGGAGTTCGTCGGCCATCGATAGAGAGGTCTCAACATCGGTTACGAAGCTGCTGAGGTTGCGATTATTCACGCCGAGAATGTCGACGAAAGGATTGATGTAATCGAGCTCCTCCCTGTTATGTATTTCCAGCAGAACTTCCAATCCCAGGCTGCGAGCCTTTTCGGCCAGCCTGTAACAGGTCAGCCGCGATATGGCCGATGCTATAAGCAGCACGGCGTCGGCTCCCCACAGTCTTGCCTCGTAGAGCTGATATTCGTCGATAATAAAATCCTTGCGGAGCAATGGGAGCTGAACCGCGCATCGGGCATCAACCAGATCGTCGAGCGTTCCGCCGAAAAAAGGTTCGTCGGTAAGGATAGAGCAGGCAGAGGCTCCGCTCTGTTCGTATGCCGAGACTACTTTGCCAACGTTTGCTCCATTGTAGAGCGAACATTTGGAGGGCGATCGGCGTTTAAATTCGGCTATGATGCCGTGGGGAGAGGCTTCGATGGCTTGTCGCAGAGACAGTGGGGTGCGCAGTGTTCGTGCGCTAACATCGGAAGCTAAATCGGAAAGCGACAAAATGTTTTGCCGACGACGCACTTCGGCGCGCTTGGATTCTAAAATGGCATTGAGTATATCCTTCATAATAAATTATCAGTTATTAATTTCTAAAAAACGTTTGAATGATTCCAGAGCTTTGCCTCCCTTGAGAGACTCGCGAGCTTCGCATATACAGTCGTCTATGCTTTTTTCGGGGCACATCACCCTTATGGCAAATGCGGCATTGGCGATGACGCAGTTCGACTGCCCTTCGGATGCGCTATTGTTCAGAACGGAGCGGAATATTTGCGCTGCGCTTTCCGCTGAGCTGCCTCCGTCGAGATCGGCTTCGGTGCAGCGCGGCAGATTCAGCATTTCGGGAGTATAGATCTTCTCCATTTCGGGAGTGATAAGCTTAAACTCGCCGGTTAGCGATATCTCATCGTATCCGTCCAGACTATGAATAACGCCAAAGCGAGCGCTGCTTTGCTGATAAGCGTAAGCATAGAGCCGAAGCAGCGGAAGATTATACACCCCAAGCAATTGATAATCGGGAATGGCCGGATTAACCAGCGGGCCGAGCATGTTGAAGAAGCTGCGAACGCCCAGGCTCCTGCGAACGCCGGCCACAGCCTTCAGCGCCGGATTAAAGAGCGGAGCATGAAGAAAGGCCATGCCGCTCTTCTCTATCGAACGCCGCAACACGCCAATATCGGTCGTGAAGCGAACTCCATGCTGTTCCATCACATTACTCGCGCCGCTAACCGAAGTGGCTCCATAGTTACCATGCTTCACCACCTGATAGCCGGCTCCGGCAACAACAAAGCTTGCCGTTGTGCTTATGTTGAACGTATTTCGCCCATCGCCTCCCGTACCAACAATGTCTATCAACTTATAGTCGGAAAGGTCAACCGGCGTGCGCAGTTCGAGCAGAGCGTCGCGAAAGCCGCCGAGCTCGTCGACAGATATGTTGCGCATCAGAAAAACAGTGATAAGGCTGGCAATCTGCGAATCGTTGAACTTCCCGGCAGCAATCTCACGCAATACGCGCCGGGCCTCGTCGGCTCCCAGATACTGATGCTCAAACAATCGGTAAAGAATATCTTTCATCTGCTTGCGGAAATATTAAGCCAGTTGGCGATTATCATTTTCCCTTGCGGAGTGAGGATTGATTCCGGATGAAACTGCACGCCGCGAACGTTGTACTGCACATGACGCAGAGCCATTATCTGCTTCTCCTTTAAATCCTCGGCAATAACCTCGAGGCAGTCAGGCAAGCCCTCGCGAGATACAATCCACGAATGATAGCGCCCGGCGCCGAAACAATTGGAACCGAAACCTGCAAACAGCGGGTCGGGCTTAGTGATGCATATATCGGTGCATACTCCGTGATAAACGTTAGCCAGATTCGTAAGCTGTCCGCCAAACGCTTCGCCTATGGCTTGCAGGCCCAGGCATACGCCGAAAATACTTTTGTGCGGAGCATAACGCTTGATCAGCGGAAGCAATATCCCAGCCTCTTCGGGAATACCCGGGCCGGGCGATAGTAAAATTCTGTCGAAACGATCCACCTCATCCAGATCAATCTTATCATTGCGATGCACCTCGGCATCTGCGCCAAGCTCCCGCAGAGCATGCAGGAGATTGTACGTGAAGGAATCGTAGTTATCCAGTAAAAGTAAACTCATCGGGTTCTATATATATATAATGTATTACTTATTTGCTTCATTGACGGACAAAGATACAATCTGTTTCCTTAAATCCGACAGACTCTCAGCCCGCACCGGGCTAAACGTAAATAAACTGAACTTAGCGATTTAATCTCACATCGCCAACAAGTCGGTAAATGTGTCAGAGGTAGGGGCAGGTTTGAAACCTTCCCCCACGCCTGCCCAAATAGGTCATTCCCGCTCGAACAATAGGTCATTCCCGCTCGAACAATAAGTCATTCCCGCGAAGGCGGGAATCTCCGATCGAAAGACGGATACGATTGTAGTTGTATCATATAAAACAAAAACAATCGTCCCAGCAGTCGATCGGAGATTCCCGCCTTCCGCGGGAATGACCTATTTTGTAGGCGGGAATGACCTGCTTGGTAAATTTCCCAAAAGGTTTGCGATTGCTCAAAGGGGGGCAATTTTTTTTCTGGGAAGAACCTACGTCACGACAAACCCTTGCGGGAAATCTCTGGAGCTCTTGTCGTGACGACAAACCCTTGCGGGAAATCTCTGGAGGTTTTGTCGTCACGACAAAGCCTTGCGGGAAATCCCTGGAGCTCTTGTCGCGACGACAAAACCTCCAGAAAAAAAATTTGGAGGTTTTGTCGTCACGTAGTTTCTTCCCAGAAAAAAAATTGCCCACCCATATAGGCCATTCCCGCCCCCTTGGGCAAGCCAGGAATGCCTTGTTGAGAAGTAGGCCCTATCGGAAGGATTTACTTATCCATCCACCACTCCAGTACCGAGAGAGCGCTCTTGCGCGCATATAACGCTAAAGCAGAATCGCTACAATCTTCGAGTATCTTGATCGCCTCCTCCGCATGCTGCATCGAGAGAGCTTTGTTCGGAACATGATCCTGATAGAAGATAGCCATGTTGCTTAAAGTATTTGCAAGTTCAGGATTCCAGGCCTGCGGATGCTCTGCCGCTAAAGCCCTGCGTATCGCCAAACATTCATTGTAGCAGCTTTCAGCCTTTCCATAATCAGGCTTCTGTTTGTTGGCATACAAGATTCCAATATTAGCCAGAGACATCGCCAGGTCGGGATTGTAAACCTGCGGATTCGTTTGGGCAAGCTCCCTGCGTATCGCCAATGCTTTGTTATAGCAATCTTCAGCCTTGTCATATTCCATCATATCGCAGTACGCAACTCCCATATTGTTGAGAGAGCTTGCCAGGTCAGGATTATATGTATCAGCATCCTTGGCGACTAAGCCCTTGTATAACTCCAGAGCCTCCTTGTGGTAGCTTTCCGCCAGCTCGTATTCGCCCTGATCGCCATGCAAAGTTCCAAGATTATTAAAAGTTGTGGCAAGATCAGAATTGTATGAATCAGGATCGTTTTTTGCCAGCTCGCTTCTTATCTCCAGCGCCTCCTTATAGTATTTTTCAGCCATCTCATATTCGCCCTGATCGCATAGCAAAGTTCCAAGGTTATTGAGAGTATCGGCAAGGCGCGATTGGTAGCTTAGCGGATCCTTGGCTGCTAACTGTCTTCTCATTTTCAAAGCCTCCGCATAAGCCTTTTCGGCCTCGGAAAACTCATTCAAGCCTGCCGATACATGTCCCAGATTATTCAGAACGGTGGATCTGTTAGCATCAGATAAACCCATGCTCAGGCAGCGAACATAATATTCCTTAGCATCCTCAAAGCGCAGAATGTCATCATAAAAATATGCCAAAGCGAAGATGTTCTCGGCTGAGGGAGATATCTCAATAGCCTTCTTGTAGAGCTCTTCTGCTTCTGCAAATTGATTGTTAGCCACGCATAGTTCAGCAGCGCGAACGTACCTTCCGGCAGCAGCCGCGCCAGATCCAAGATTTTTAACAACAGCCACGATTGCGACCGCCAGGATAACAGCAATAATAATTCCGATTAAAGTTTTTGTTTTCATAAAGCATTATTCATTTAAATTTTAGGCTCGCAAGATACACATTCGCCACAATAACATCTGTGAGCCAGAAGTATCCGGAAGGATTTAGCAGCGAAAGCGCCTAATCCGAAGTTTGGGATTGGGAGAAAGAAAAAGGCAGGAAGAGGAATCGTTCAATTCTCTCCCTGCCTTTTGGTGAAACCTTGCTTGATTGCCGGTTTATTTATCCCACCAGATTCTGGTTGTGATCAGGTCTGGACCTTGAGCGCTGATGGCGGCATTGTAGTTGTCCTTGTTGGCGTCGTAGTCGCCGGTGTCGTAGATGCGCCGTCTTGGGATGGCGTCGATCATGGCAACACCTCCGATGGTGAGCTCCGGAACTCCCAGGCGTCGGTAGTCGGCCCATGTTTCGAATCCGTCTTGCAGGAAAGATGCGAACCATTTTTGCATTCCGATTTGGGCGATGCGATCGCTTTGGGTTCCGGCGGTATTGTAAGCGACCTTGGATTCGGCCAGGTAGGCGGCAGCTCCGTCGGCTACTCCGTGCTGTGCGAGGGCGGCGGTGATTGCTTCTTCGTAGAGGTCCTTAGCCGATGCGCTTATCCATCCTCTTTCGGCAGCTTCGGCGGCTGCGAGCAGCATGACGGAAGGCGAGATCAGTACCCCCGGCGAATTTTGTGCGTAGAACTTGTCTTGCCAGTAGGATAGCGAGTTGGCGTCGAGAGCGGCGGCTTCGCTTTGCAGCAATCCGAATGGTATCCCGAAATAGCCTCCCAGACGGGCTTCGGTGAAGAAGGCTCCGAGCCGTGGATCGTTATAATCCTTCAGCGCGTCGATGATGGTTGCGGAGGGCCAGTAGTCGCGTCGTCCGCCAACGATGATGTTGTCGTATAGCGGATTTTGGTTGGCGCTTTCGTTCAGGTAGCGGTATTGCAGAATATCGGCATTGTCGCGGATGAAGCCTTGTCCGTAGGCTTTGGCGAAGATGCTTTTGCCTGTATTTTCATCCACTTTGAAGAGCTTTATGGATAATTGCATTCTTACGGAAGCGTTGAATTTCTTCCACTGTGCGATATTGCCGCCGTATAGAATTTCGTAGCTACTGTTGAGCGGGCTGCTTTCGTCGAATTGCGCATAAGCCTCGTCGAGCTCTTTGTTGATGTCGGTATAAATGGCCTGCTGCGTGTCGTACTTGGGTTTGAAGTTGCCTTCGAGGGCCTTGTTGGCTTCGAAATATGGCATCATGCCTAATACGTCGGTGAGGTGCATGTAAATGTATGCCCTGAGGGTTCGAGCAACGGCAATCTGGTTTGCATTGCTTCCGAAGGATAGCACCATCGGCTCGCCTTTGGTGTCTTCGTTGGTATTGAGGGCTATGATTTCCTCAAGGCTTCGGATGGATTCGGTATAATATCCGGATAGTCCGAAGGTGAGCGTTTCGAATTTGGTGAACTGAACGTTTGTTTTTTCCGAAACATATTGAGGAAATATAAGCGTCCATGCATTCCAGGTGCTGTTGATATAAAAGGAGGGCACGGCCTGGCGCACGGCTCCGATATAAAGGAAGCGCGTGTCTGGACTTGAGGGATTGTTCGGGTCTTTGTTGATGTCGCCGAAATCGCTGAAGTCGCATCCGCCCAGCATGAAGGCGGCTATAACGAACATGAGTATATAATTGACTCTCTTCATAAATTTTATTCTTTTAAAATATTAGAAAGTTAAGTTTAGAGTGAGGCCCCAGCTACGTGTGCTGAAGGTCTGTCCCATTTCGAGGAAGTTCCCGTAGGCTCTGGATATTGCGGAGGCGTCGATGTTGGGCATTCCGGAATAAATCAGCCACGGATTCTGTACGTTGAAGGATATGTCGGCTTTGGCCAGGCCCAGATTAAGGGATTTGAGGAAGCCGGTGGGAATTTGGTAGGTCAAAGCCAGCTCGCGCATCTTGAGGTAGGTTGCGTCGTAGATGTTAGGTTCCCAGATTTGTGATTTGTAGCTAAACCAGTAGTATGGGTCCAGATATCCTGATACGGGCGTATATGTTCCGTCGGCATTGCGGGTTACGCCTTCCACTTTTACGCCTCCGCCGTCGGCCACGAGGTCGCGAATAGGATTGCCCTTGTCGTTATTGCCAACTGTTGAGGCGAGCAAGCCTGAGCCTTCGCCAAACATGTTGGATACCGATCCCACTTGTCCGCCAATCTGATAGTCGAAGGCCATATCAAGGCGGAATCCTTTGTAGCGCAAGGTCGTTCCGAATCCGCCTGTTGCGTCAGGCTGAACGTTACCAAATTCTTCAAGGGCCTGCTGCTTCAGCAGCGGACGATAATCGCCGGCCCAGTGTCCTGACGGGAGGGCGGTAAGAACCATTCGTCCCTGGTCGTCCTTGTCGTATGCTGAGCCGCGGATAACTCCTATAGGTTTGCCCACTTCAGCATAGCTATACAAATAATTATAGAAGCTCATGCCCTGGATCATGTACTGTGTGTTGGTCGGGTCGTTAGGATCCAGCTCAACAAGTTTGTTCTTGTTGGCGGCCCAGTTAACGTAGAGCTCCCATTCGAAATCGCGCGTACGAACGGGCGAGCCTCCGATGGAGATTTCATAACCGGCGTTGCGAATCAAACCGGTATTGATTTTGGTAGTCGTAAAGCCGGTTGCGGGTGCGACGGTGAGGTTGATGATCTGGTCTTTCGAGTCCTTGGTGTAGTAGTTGAAGTCGGCATAGATACGTCCTTTCAGCAATCTGAACTCCGTACCTGCTTCGTAAGAAGTAGAGATAGTCGGTCGGATGGAAGGGTTGAGGAGGTTCCTGCTTCCGCGAATAGAAGTCACAGATCCATACTTATTCTGATTAACGTATATCTGCTCGGTTTGATACGGATCCATGGTGCTACCAACCTGTGCGGCCGAAGCTCTGACTTTCCAGAAATCGAGCCAGCTTACGCTCTTCATGAGGTTGCTGACAATGGCCGACAGCGATAGGCCTCCATACATATAACTGTTATTTGCAACCGGCAGGGTCGACGACCAGTCGTTACGCAAAGAGAAGTCGACGTAGTAAGTATCATCCCATCCAACTACTCCGTTGCCGAAGACGCTTCGCTCCTGCAGAGCCGATTCGCTGTTGCTGGCGGCGGGCCTTCCCACGGAAGCGGCCAGGTTGAAGAAGCCGTCGGTTGTCAGTCCGTCCGTAGTGTTGCTCGACATGGACTTGTAGAGCCTGTCGCGCTGCTCCACGTACAGGCGTCCGTTCACGTTCAGCCGTTCGTCGAAGAAGCGTTTGTTGTACATAAGGAAAGCCTGCATCTGAGTATCCGAGAGCTGATTCTGCGACACAGCATAAATGGGCGTATAAGAATGGATATTGAAGGGGATCTTCGCTTCCGATATCTCCGAACGTACGTTGGCATTGCCGCTCACTCCTATGCTCAATTCCTTTTTGATCAAATCGTACTTAATGGTACCGTTAAGCACATTCCACTGGAGCAGATTCTCCACATTAATCTCGTGCATAAGCGCAAAAGGATTGTTGTGATATGCCGGCGATAAATCTCCATTGGTGGCGTCGTGCGGATTCCAGGTATAGAATGTACCGTCGGGGCGTTTATAATTCCTCAACTCTTTGAGATTAACATCGCGATGGAACCACTGCGTGTAGCTGTACATCATGTCGAGCCCGCGATTGTTGTCATCTGCGTATCCCTCGGCCATTGCATTATGATTCTTGCGATAGGTATACTTATAATCGGCCGATATATTAAGCCGTTCGTTCACCTGATAGCTTGTGTTCACTGAAAGGTATCGACGGATGGCCTTACTTGTTTCCATAACGCCGCTTCGCTCCTGATTGCCTACTGAAACGCGGGTGGAGAAGTCGCCAACGGTTTTCGAGAAGGATACGTTTGTATTGGAGGTGAATCCGGTTTGGAACAAGTCCTTAAGGTTATCGCTAGGCTGCCCAACATAAGGAGCCAGTTGCCCGAATTTAGGATGCTGCGGATCCCATGCATACCATGGCGCGTAAGGCTGTCCGTCGAATTTTGGGCCCCAGCTCAAGTCGTTCTCCATATCGAAATAGCGTGCTCCGTTCAGAGCGCTCAGGTATCCGGGATGCACGCTCGGATCGTACTCAAACACCGCAAGCTCGCCGCCGGCTATTCCCAGCGTACCGCCGCCATATTCGTTCTGGAACTTGGCAAAAGGAACGACCTGCTCCCAGGCAACGCTCTGCTTGAACTCAACAACGCCCTTGCCCGAAGCGCTCTGTTCGCCTTTCTTGGAGGTGATAATAACCGCTCCGTTGCCGCCGCGCGAGCCATAGAGAGCCGTTGCCGCCGGGCCTTTCAATACGTTAACCGATTCGACATTGTTCATGTCAACAACATTCACGTTAGTGATAACGCCGTCGACCACATAAATAGGTTCGTTACCTCCCGGCGTCAGCGATGAGGTACCGCGGAGGATGATCTTCCCAGCATCGAACGTAGCTCCCGAAGCTCCCCAATATCGAACGCCGGCCACTTTTCCGACAAGCGCATTGTTGAGGTCGCCCTGAGGCGTAATGGTCAGTTCCTCGCCCTTGACCTCCTGCGCTGCATAACCAATAGATTTTTTCTCGCGCGAAATGCCCATCGCGGTCACCACCACTTCATCCAGCGAATGTGAGCCCGACTGCAATTGCACATTAACCGTCGGCCTGATAGCTACCTCCTGGGTGGCCATTCCGACATAAGAAATAACTAGCGTACGGGCATTGGCGGGCACGTTCGTCAGCGTGAACGAACCGTTTACGTCCGTAATCACGCCCGTCGTTGTACCTTTCACCAAAACCGAAGC
>JAITHO010000015.1 GCA_031279915.1 Tannerellaceae bacterium | reverse complement strand
ACTACACCGTACCCCACTCGCTCTCCCACCACTAGGCGGGACCCTCCGATCGAAAAAGGGGACGATTGTATGTGTTTCTATATCATACAACTACAATCGTCCCAGCAGTCGATCGGAGATTCCCGCCTTCGCGGGAATGACTTGTTTTTCGAGCGGGAATGACCTATTGGGGCAGGCGGGAATGACCTATTTGGCAATTTACCTGCGCCAATTTTAAATGCGTTTGCCTTCCCCCCTCCCCCTTTAAACAAATAGAGACGCCCGATTGCCGGACGCCTCTATTTTGTTTTATGACTGCGCTACTGCTTCTTCATCCTCATCCGGAGGAGGCGATGGCTTGACAAAGAAGGCGCTCAGCTCGTACAGCGCATAAAGCGGAATGAATACGATAGCGAGGGTGAAAGGGTCGCCGCTCGGAGTGATCAGCGCCGCAGCAATAAGGAGGATAACGATGGCATGTCGGCGGAACTTGTGGAAGAAATTGCGACGCAACAGGCCCAATTGCGACAGCAACCACGATACCAGAGGCATCTCGAAGATTATCCCCATCACGAAGATCAGCATAAGGAAGTTATCCATGTACGAATCCAGCGAAACCTGCTCGGTGATGGCTTCGCTCACGTGATACGTTGCCAGGAATCGGAGGCAAAGAGGGAAAACCAAGTAGTATCCGATAGCGCAGCCAACGAAAAACATGGCGGTGCCGAACAAGAATACCCAGCGAACGTTCTTCTTCTCGTTCTCGTAAAGCGCCGGGCTGACGAACTTCCATACCTCGAACATGAGGTAGGGGAACGTCAGCACCAGAGCGAGCCAGAACGAAGTGGTCATGTGCGTGAAAAACTGCGTGGCCAGCTTGATGTTGATAATCTCTATGCGGAAAGCCTCGTCGCAAAAGTCGTTCAGGAAGGAGAAGTAAGAGCCTACATTGCAGAAGAGGCGGTAAGTGAGGAAGTCGCCCCGCGTGGGAGCCATGATTATACTGTCGAAGATTCCGTGCTCGCCGCGCATTAAGGCAAAGAAGCCTATCGCGAAAATCAGAAGGGCCAGCAACGAGCGGAAGATTGTCCAGCGGAGCTCTTCCAGATGGTCCCAAAACGACATTTCATCTTGCTGCATCTTCCTTTACTTCTTGGCGGGAGTGTCGTTATCGTTCAGGTTTATATCGTCTTCAAGCCCTTTAACTCCGTCTTTAAAGTTCTTCACTCCTTTGCCGATTCCTTTCATCAGTTCGGGGATCTTCTTGCCGCCGAAAATCAATAGTATGGCGAAGGCAATGATGATGATTTCGCCGGTCCCGAGATTGGGTAAAAACAATAAGTGATTCATGATTCAATGTTTAATTATGTGATTAATAATGATTGTTTGATGGGCAAAGATACGATTTGGGGGCTTATCCAAGCCAGTCTATCAAATTTTCTTACCTTTGGGGCCTCTTAAAAATCTGAAATTAGAAATAAATTAGAAAATGAAAGTGCATGTATTTCCTGGGCAGGGAGCCCAGTTCTCAGGAATGGGAAAGCATCTATACGAAACAAATCCCACCGCCAAACAGTTATTCGACAGAGCCAACGAAATCCTCGGATTCAGCATTACCAACCTTATGTTTGAAGGCACGGAAGAGGATCTGAAGCAAACGAAAGTCACACAACCGGCTATCTTCCTACACTCCATTATACTTGCTAAAACGCTTGAGGGCGAGCCGCCGCAGATGACGGCCGGACATTCGCTGGGCGAATTTTCAGCCCTCACCGCCGTCGGATCGCTCTCCTTTGAAGACGGACTGACCCTCGTGGCTAAGCGGGCAGCGGCGATGCAGAAAGCCTGCGAAGCAAGTCCATCAGGAATGGCTGCCATTCTGGGATTGCCCGACGCAACTGTCGAGGAGATATGCGCCTCGATTACCGACGACGTCGTAGCGCCGGCCAACTACAATTGTCCGGGGCAGATCGTGATCTCAGGCTCAATCGCCGCCATCCAGCGAGCATGCGAACTGCTGATGCAGGCGGGAGCCAAAAGGGCTTTGCCGCTAAAGGTGGGAGGAGCCTTTCATTCGCCGCTGATGGCCCCCGCACAGGAGGATCTCACGGCTGCCATCGAGAGCGCCCGCTTTGCCGTCCCTTCCTGCCCCGTTTATCAAAACGTCGACGCCTTGCCGCAAACCGATCCCAGCATCATCAAGCGCAACCTCATTGCTCAGCTCACCTCGCCCGTTCGTTGGACGCAAATCGTTGCCAACATGATTGCCGACGGCGCAAACCACTTCGTCGAAGTCGGCCCCGGCAACGTTCTGCAAGGACTAATAAAGAAAATGAACAGCGAAGCCCTCACCGAAGGAATACAGTAATCCGCGCGCCTGCTATACATATATATAATGTATAGCAAGTTTGCGAGAGATAGAGGTCAGGCCGTTACCAATCAAGGTAGCGGCCTGATTTCATGTAAATGGCTCGCGATAATTATCGCAGCAAATCCAACTCAATCGGATGGCTCGCGATAATTATCGCAGCGTATCCTACTCAATCGGATGGCTCGCGATAATTATCGCAGCAAATCCCACTCAATTGGATGGCTCGCGATAATTATCGCAGCAAATCCTACTCAATTGGATGGCTCGCGATAGTTATCGCAGCAAATCCCACTCAATCGGATGGCTCGCGATAATTATCGCGGCGTATCCAACTCAATCGGATGGCTCGCGATAATTATCGCGGCGTATCCAACTCAATCGGATGGCTCGCGATAATTATCGCAGCAAATCCAACTCAATTGGATGGCTCGCGATAATTATCGCAGCAAATCCAACTCAATCGGATGGCTCGCGATAATTATCGCGGCGTATTTCCATTTGGAAATGGCCTTTGCCCGATTTCGGCGCGAGCGGAGGCCGGTATGCCTGTGTTTTCTGCTAAAATCAATATCTTGCGGAAAAATAAATTCAAAAAAAACAGATGCATTATGAAAATTAGTTGTTTGCAAGTGATACTGCTGGTTTTTATTGCCTTGGCAGTTGTTCTCATTTTTGTTGTTAAGTGGCCGATTTTGGGCTACATACTTGGAAGTTTTTTCCTGTTCATACTGCTGGTTTCGTTTGCGCCGCCGCCGAAGCCCTTTCGTATATCGCCTAAGCATTTAGATACGCTTACGGGCCAAAAGCGTAAGCTTTATCTGCGAACGATTGATAGCGTTGAGCGGGATATTAAGGAGAGGCTTAATGATAAGTACAAAATCACCCTCAGCCGCTATCTTGCAAGAGATGATTATGATGCGGCTATTAAATCTCTCCAAATTAATCCTGACAAACCCATAGAAGCGGCTAATCGCTGTATCCTCATTGCCAAACTGTGTATCATCGACGCTCGATTCAGGGAGGCTGAGGAGTATTTCCAAAAGGCTATGGTGATTTCTCCCACGGTTTACACTATGTCTGCTATGGGCGACTTCTATTTTGATCTTGGCATGTATGCCGAGGCTAAGCAAAACTATGAGCGATGCCTGAGCATGGAGCTTCCGCCGCTTAACAAGATCAACGTTCTGAATTGTTTGGGAATGACTTTGAGGGATTGGAAGAAGTATCCTGCCGCCGAAAAGGTCTTTGCCGAAGCTTTAGACATTGCCCGAAAGCTGGCTGCCGAGGATCGGCCAACTTATGGGCACGAACTGGCTAAAATTCTCGACAACTATGCAATATTGTGCCAATACAAGGAGGATTTTGAGATGGCTGACAAGTGTTACAGGGAGGCGCTCGAGACGTATTGGGAGCTGGCCAAGACTGATAAGGAGCAGTATCTTCCTCTGCAAGCACAGGTGCTCAGCTATCTGGGAGAAATTCATTGGCATCAGCAGCACTTGGAAAAGGCTGAAGAATATCACACGGAGGCTCTGGAACTGAACCGGCACTTGGCCAAAACTAATCCTGCCAAATACAATCAGGCGCTCGCTTCCTCACTTAATAATATGGGGGTGATTCACGGAGCTAAGAGAAAATTCGATGAGGCTGAGGAATTGCTTGCGCAAGCGCTGAAGATGCGCAGAGGGCTTGCCGAGGCTGATCCGTCGACATACAATCCCGTCCTTGCCGAAACCTTGAGCAATCTGGGGAATGTGTATATCGGCATGAATGAGTATCCGAAGGCAGAGGCTTTGCTGACCGAATCAGAGCATCTGTGCAGAACATTAGCCAAGCTGAGCCCGAATCCCTGGAATTACTACTTGGTCAAAACTTTAATCTGCCTCGCCGATTTTTATCTCCAAGGTCGGCCCGACAAAGCGCTCTCGGTTAGACATGCAAAGGATGCCATTAGAGTAATCGAGCAAAGCCATGACCAGAACTTAGAGTCGGAGCATCGCCAAGCAAACCAGATTCTGAAGAAATGGAGGAATGCTTGAGGCTGATAATCGGAAGTTCCCTTTTATCCGTATCTTGCGACCGATAAAATTCAAATGAAGAAATCCTAACAAAATATTTAAATCATGAAAACAACTACTTCACGCAGACAATTCTTGTCGACCGCTATTGCAGGAACGGCGGCTACTCTGGCGGCTCCGGCTCTGAGTAACATTCCTGCGCCCGAACTGATTCCGACAACGGCTTTCGGGGCTAACGATACTATTCGCGTGGCTGTGCTCGGAGTGAATGGCCGAGGTACCTCGCACATCGAAACGATCATGAAGCAGAGCGGAGCCACGGTGGCTGCCCTCTGCGACCCCGACATGATTATCCTTCGCAAGCGGGCTTCGGATTTTGAGGCCAAGCACAAGCAAAAGGTCATCATCGAACAGGACTTGCGCAAGCTATATGAGCGCAAAGACATCGACGCCGTTACCCTCGCCACGCCTAACCACTGGCATGCGCTCCAGGCTATATGGGCATGCCAGGCAGGCAAAGACGTGTACGTTGAGAAGCCGGCCACGCACAACGTCTTCGAGGGACAGAAGCTAATCGAAGCTGCCTACAAGTACAACCGCATCGTTCAGCACGGAGTGCAACTGCGAAGCTCCGAAGCTATACGCGAGGCCATCAAGCTGCTGCGCGAGGGTGTCATCGGACGGGTATACATGGCGCGCGGACTTGTGTATCGCTGGCGACCCGACATCGGCAACCAGGGCATCAGCGCCATTCCCGATGGGCTCGACTACGACCTCTGGTGCGGACCGGCTCCCATGGCTCCATTCACACGAAACCTGGTGCACTACAATTGGCATTGGCACTGGAACTACGGCAACGGCGACGTGGGCAATCAGGGCATTCACGAAACCGACCTCTGCCAATGGGGCCTCGGCGTCGGACTGCCTGAGCGGATAACTTCCATGGGCGGGAAATTCCTCTGGGACGACTGCAAGGAAGTGCCCGAAGTCCAAACCTCCATTTATCACTATCCGAAGGAGAAGAAGATCATACAGTTTGAAGTGCGAAACTGGTGCACCAACCTCGAAGACGGCGCCGGCGTGGGCAACCTCTTCTACGGCGACAAGGGATACATGGTTATCAAAGGATATGATACATACGAAACCTATCTGGGCGAGAAGCGCGAAAAAGGGCCCTCAGGCAAATCGCCCGACGAGCTCGCTCTGCACTTCCGCAACTGGTTCGATGCCATACGGGCTCGCAACATGAGCTTGCAGAACGGGCCCGTCGAAACCGGACATCTATCGTCTGCCCTCGCACATCTGGGGAACATCTCCTATCGCCTCGGACGGCAGCTCACCTTCGACCCCGTTGCCGAATGTTTCATAGGCGACGACGATGCCAACAACATGCTCTCGCGCAGGTATCGCTCGCCGTATTTATTACCCGAAAAAATATAAATCATGAAAGCAATAATCTTTTCAGCAATCATTTGCATAGTAGCCGCCGGATGCGCTCGCCCACAGATTGAGCTCCGAGCCGACGAGGCCGCACGCAAGGTCGACGTCATGTTCGACGGACGCCTCTTCACCTCCTATATATACCCCGACGACCTGGAGAAGCCGGTTTTGTATCCTATATATACCGCCTCCGGAACCTTCATCACACGCGGCTTTCCGCGCGATCCGAGGCCGAACGAGCGGGTAGATCATCCGCATCACGTGGGCCTGTGGTTCAACTTTGGCGATGTGAACGGCCTCGACTTCTGGAATAATTCATACGCTATCCCAGCCGACAAAAAGCCCCATTACGGCTCCATCCGCCACCGCGAAATATTGGAAATGAAGACCAGCGAATCCGAAGCCCTGCTGCGCGTTGCCGCCGACTGGGTGGATAACGACGGGAATGTTATCCTCACCGACGAAACCTCCTACATCTTCCGCGGCAACGCCAACCGACGCATCATCGAGCGCACAACAACGCTAACGGCCGTCGATACCGCCATCTTCACCGACAACAAGGAAGGCCTCATCGCCATACGAGTAGACCGCGCCTTCGAAGAGCCAAGCGACAAGCCCGACATCTTTCTCGACGCCCACGGCAATCCCACCACCGTTGCCGCCACCAACAACGAAGGCGTCAACGGAGCATATCGCAACGACAGCGGACTGCAAAAAGGCGACGTTTGGGGAAAGCCCGCCCGATGGGTATGCCTCTCGGCCGAAAGCAATGCCGAGCCCGTATCAATCGCCATCGTCGACCACGAAAGCAATCCCGGCTATCCGGCCCACTCGCATGCACGCGGCTACGGACTCTTCGCTGCAAACAACATGGGCAGCCAGGTGTTCGATCCCTCTGCGCCGCAGTTCCACCTTGTCCTCCAGCCCGGACAGTCGGTCGCCTTCCGTCACACCGTCGTGATTCAGAACGGCAAATTCCTCAGCGATGAGGATCTGGCCAAGTTTTGACGCGAGTGGCGATAAATGATCAGCCCCCTGTTTCGATTTCTCGAGGCAGGGGGCTTTTTTCAGTTGGAGAGGCTCAGGAAACTTGTTCCGGCTGCAGTTTTTTGTCGGGAGATTATCCAGTGACTTTTTTCCGGAAGAATATTTTTGTCGGGAGGGCTCCATTTTTTTTCTACGGAGGAAGTTTTTCATCGGGAGGGCTCCATTTTTTTTCCCGGAAGGAAGTTTTTTGTCGGGAGGGCTCCAAAATTTTTCCCGGAAGGAATTTTTTCATCGGGAGGGCTCCATTTTTTTTCCCGGAAGGAATTTTTTCATCGGGAGGGCTCCATTGTTAATCTACGGAGGAAGTTTTTAGTCGGGAGGGCTCCAAATTTTTTCCCGGAAGGAAGTTGTTCATCGGAAGGCCTCCATT
>JAITHO010000014.1 GCA_031279915.1 Tannerellaceae bacterium | reverse complement strand
AGTATTCCATGGGACGGCAATAATCTGCCAACCGGATTGTACATCTTTCACGCTGAGATTTACGGCCATAGCGGACAGTCGAAGCAATACAAGAAACCTTTTCTGGTACGCTAAGCCGGATTCCTTTCAAAAGCCTGGGCGATAAATCCAAAAGCGCATTGCCCTGCGATTTCGCCCAGGCTCCCTTTTCTTTCGCAGATGATTTACAGTAGATCGGCTGCGGTTACGATTGCGCCCATCATTACGCCGAGCATTCCGTGCGAATAGGTGTTCTGTCCGCTCTGAAAGAGGTTGGGAATTTTTGTGCGATGAGTGAGATTGGTTTCGAGAGGGCGGGCGCTGTCGCGAACGATGCCGTAGGTGGATCCGGCTTCGGTGCCGGTGTAATCCAGATAGGTTAGCGGCGAGGATGTATAATAGGTTTCGATACGGATGCGTGTGCCTGGCATTTGTTTTTCGAGGGCATCGAGCAGTTGTGCGGCCTTTTGTTGTTTGAAATCCTCGTATTCATCGCCTCGCTGTCCGCTACGTGTTCCTTTCCATTTGGCCACTTCGCTGAAGTTCATGTAAGCAATGAGAATGGCGCCGTCGGCGTATCTCTGATTAATCGACGAGCAGAGGTGCATGTATAGGAAGCTCTTTGGCCAATTCTTCGGCGAGTATTTAGTGGTATCCCAGGCCGTATCTCCGGAAAGGTGGAAAAAGTTGGAGTTAAAATACGGCATGCTGTCTTTCCGGAATTGTATATAGACGGTGAAATTTGCGATTGTGTTTTCGAGTCCTTTTATGCGCTCTCTGTATAGAGGTCGTATTAATGGCGTGTCGAGCAGCTCCATTAGTCGGGCGGGATGTACGTTGGAGATAAAATAATCTGCCCGCCTTTCGTCGCCGCTTTGGAGGGTTATTCCGATGGCGTTCCGGCTGTCGCAGTTTATTTTGCATACGGGGCTGTTGGTAATTATCTCCCCGCCGGCTTGTTCTATCGACCTTGCGAGCGATAGTGCGATCTGGTCGCTGCCGCCAACGATTCTGTATGCGCTGCTATTGTAGAGCTTGCGGATGATTGCATGGAAGTATAGTGGAGTTTTGAATTTCATGGCCGCGCATAATATCGAATTACCTGCCAAAACATGCCGCAACCTTACGTTGGCTATTGTTTCGCGGAGGAATAATGATGCGCTATGGGTGAGGAGTTCGTAGTTTGGCGGAGTGAATTGTCGTTCGGTTTGCCACGAATATATTGCGGAACTGTTGATAATGTCGTTTACGCCCTTCCAGTATTTTTTCAGCGAAGGTAGTTCGACGGGGAAGAAACGGGTGAGACCATTTATGCACTCCTCTTCGCCATTTGCGAACGGATAGTGCATTCCATGCATCGACACTATGTCGTAGGCCTTTGTATCAAGTTGTCGGAGATGCACGTTGCCTATCAAGCCGAAGTGCTCAAAGAGGTCGTGCATGATTTCGCCCTCATTCATGCTTCCGATGTAATGCATTCCGGTTTCGAACTTTATGTTGTTGCGGATAAATGTCTGCAGGCAGCCGCCTATTTGCCTATTTTTTTCGTAGATGCTGACCTGATAGCCGTGTTTGGACAGCAAGTATCCGCAGCAGAGTCCTCCAAGTCCGCTTCCGATGATGATTACGCGCTTGGATTCGTTCATCTGCTTATGGAGATTGATGGCGATGCGCTCCAGGTTTGGCGCTGCTCTTCGCTCGGATTGAACAGGAATACGGTTTCGATGGATGCGACATCCTTGGCAGATAAGTCTGCCTCCAGGCAGAAGCGAACGTTGGGCGGCAGGGCTTCGCAGTTGCTTGCGATGGCGATTTTTTGCGGATCGGTATCTACGCTGATTATGCTTGCGTTGCGATGCACGAGGGCAAAGATGATAGCAAAGGCTCCGAAGCCGCCGTTTACTGCCAGCAACTGTCCGCCGCCGGTGGGCCTCCATTGGTCGATCTGCTCCGAATAGGCTTTGTGTTTCTTCAGCTCTCGTCGCACGGCATATTCTGTCTCTATACCTTTATATATATAATGGTAGGCAACGAAAGGGGCGAAGTATGCCGCCCGCTCCATCCTCATTGCCAAAGCCGCGTAGGCATCGCGGTAGTATCGCCTTGTTTGCTTTGTGTATTCGGATGGCGAACGGCCTTGGGCTTTTATGCGCGGGCAGAGCTGCATGCTTATGCGCCCATGCGGCTTGAGGAGCATATCTTGTTTGGGCAATACGTGTCCGGCTCCATGAATAATTGCGGGGATTATCTCTAGATTGAGCTTCTCGGCCAGGAAAAATGCGCCTTGGTGGAAGCGCATGATTGAGCAATCTTTCGAGCGCGTTCCCTCAGGGAAGAGCAAAACCGAGTATCCGTTGGCAATCCTCTCGCTCAGCTTGTCGAGCATGTTTTCGACTCCTTCGCTGGCCGGATAGAAATCGGCGTAACGAATAAGTAGCCCGTAGAACGGATTATGCCAAACGCGTTGGTTTGTAATCACAACAAGTTTCGGAGTCATTGCTAACAAGCATATCAAATCCAGATGCGACTGATGGTTGCTGATAACTATCCCTGGCGTCTCAAACTTTTCCCCCGATAGATTCTCAAAGTTGAAGCTAACTCCAGGTATGTGCCTGACTGCATAAGAGGAAATCCGCCAAAGCAGCCGGTGATAGCGCAGCCTGTTCTGCTCCGACTTCCGACGCTTTCCGAGCCAAATCATTCCCCATAGCGTAATCCATCCCGTAAGTAGCAGAAAGCCAACGGAAGCTATTGCCGAAACTGCCAGCCTACGTAGCGTAACCGGCGCCTCTCGGTATTTGCCCTTCTTTTGGGTCAATGCCCTAAAGATGAGAGGCGGTATCAAATAAGCCATCAGTACAACCGAGAACATTCCTACGACCGTTACCTCCGCCAGCGACCTCAGGGCCGGATGCTTTGCGAATATCAGCATACCCATGCCTGCGAACATTATCAGGGCCGAAAGGATAATGCTGTTTTTGTACGAGGCTAGCATCTTACGGCGATAGGCATACTCGTGGATGAGGCCTTCGGTAATGAAGATCGTATAGTCGTCGCCTTGTCCGAAAATAAATGTAGCCAGTATGATATTTACGATATTAAAGCTCAATCCGCCTATCTGCATGATGCCGAGAATCCATACCCAGCTTATCGTGAGGGGCAGAAAAGCCAGCAAGCTGAGCTCGATCCTGCCGAAAGAAAGCATCAAGAACAGGAAGACAATAAATCCCGAAACGTAGAGCACGTAGTTGAAATCGCCTGAGAGCGAGTCTACCATGCGTTGCAGAACATTGCGCGAATCGAAGGCGAAGCTTCCGGCTGCGGCTCCATTGAGCTGGGCAAGCAGGGGTGCGGTTTGATCCTTAAGGCAGTAGAGGAGCGCCACAACCATCTTGCGCCCGTTGTCCTCCAGAAGATAATTTCCTTCCAAAAGCTCCGTGATCGGTGCGAAAGCCTCTGCCGTTTGTGGGGCGAAGTTATTAAGCAGCAGTTGCCTAAAGTTGTTGAAGCTTTCGGGTCGGAAGCCTTCGGCTATTGCGGCCTTATGTATCTCATGGAGCAAACCCTCGCGTCGCGTTTCCCAAAAGCTGTTCCATCGATCTATCCTCCTTGCCTGCTCGGCTTGCGAAGGCAGGAAAGGGCCGATGCCTGATATGTCGGTTATTAATCCCGCTTGGTGCAGAGAATCCAGCAACGTTTGATTGGCTTCGCTGATCCGTAGCGCATCATCAAGCGCATCCGCTTGGGCAATCATATACACAATGTCGCGCCCCTCGCGCTCAATGGAGGCGTAAGTATCCTGCATATCTTCCTCTTGCGAGGCGCTCAGGTAGCTGATTTTATTCGCGTCGGCTTCAAAGCTTGTGTACCTGCTGAACCAAAAAAACAGCAAGGTTAGGCCCAGAACGCTCCATACTATCCAAGGCTTGCTTTCAGGCGCGAAGGCTGCTATCCGACTAAGCGCCCGAACTTGTTCGACCCCTTTCTCGCCTCGGCCTCCAACTTTTACCAAATGCGGCAGAAAAAGCAGTACAAATATTATCGTACCAATGAGAAGCAGCGAGGCAAATAGGCCCAAATTTCTCATCGCACTTGAATTAATAAATACGAGGCTTATGAAGGCGCCTACGGTTGTAATGTTGCCTATAATCAGGGGCGGAGCCACATCGATGAGCGCCTGCTGCGGATTTTGTTCGTGCCTGAGGCGATCGATATAATGCAAAGGATAATTAAGCGCGATACCCATTACTATCGAACTGATACCTATAACGATAACCGATACGCTGCTCATTATCGCCGACAGCGCCGCCATTGCGAAGAGCCATCCGAAGGCTACCGGAAGGAAGGTTAGCGCTATATTCCGCATGTTGCGGAAGCAGTACCACAGCAGCGCGAATATGAGCAGAGCGGCCAGCGCGCTCGAGATCAGGCTGTCTTGCTTTATTTGCGAAGCATTGGTGACGGCTATGGCAGGCGTGCCGAAGTAGGTTATCCGCATGTCGGGGAAGGCCTGGCGCACCTCCTCAACCCTGCTTTCAACCATCTTTATCAGCGCAGTATTCTGCTTTGACTCGCTGGCTCCGAAGGGAGTAGACAGGTAGGCAACGCCCTTCCGACCGTTGTTCATAAAATGATAGCCCTTGTAGAGCTCGTTGCCGTCGCCCGCTTGAAATCCTTGCAAGCCCGCAAGCGTTGGGGCGAAGATCATTAGCGGATCGCCGGCGATCATGTCTCGAAGGATAGCTCCCGAAGGCAGCATCAGCATCTGCTTCGCTTCGCGCATTTGCTTGCCAACGAAGTCCGGATCGCTCTGCAAAAGGCTGTCGATGCGGCTGTAATCTTTGTCGGACAGGAAGTACGGCGCATTCGAGCGGATAAACTCTGCGACGCTAAGCATTTGGCTATCGTCGCTACGTGTCTTTACGTTGCTTATCATCCGCAGGCTGTCGCCTTGTTGGATGCGGTTGGCAAAGCTATCAACGGCCTCTGTAATCCTATCCTTATCCGTTTGCGCACTGTCGCGCATGGAGAAGAATACCAGGATCTTATTGGAGCTCCCTATGTGTCGATAAAATGCGTTAATGCGTTCATTGTCGGCGTTGTCCGGAAAGAACTCCGCCACATCCTCTTTGTACTCAAGTTTGAAAAGTGATGCAATAAAAATTGCGGCCAATATCCCAAGCATAAGGGCCCGCAAGCCGCCCCGCCTGGCCATCCATCCGTGTACAGAGAGAAGCAATCGTATCACCGCCTGCTATTGTATGCGCAATTTGTTGGCTCTATTTTCGGTCGAAGAAGGGATTTTTGGCAGCAACACTCATGGGCAGAGCCATAACCATGCGACAATGGGGGAGTATACCCATCTTCTGCGCGGCGAATCCGGCGCTAAACATTATTCGCGAATCTATCCTAAGGTCGGCAGCCATAGCTGCCGCCGAGCCTATCGCTATGCCCACATCTATGACATTAAGTGCGCAAAGCGTATTCTCAGGCTTGTCGCAGCAGTTTGGGTATCCGCAGTGCTCGCAGTTAAGGCCGTGCGCATGCGGTTTGGTGCCGATCAGCAAAATAGCTTCGGCTTCCAGGATATTCTCGGCATCGCGCTCCATGAAGGCGTGCGACATTTCTTCGGAAAGCTTGTAAAGCGTGTCGGATAAGCGTTTGATGTCGTCGTTCATCACAAGCGCAATTTCTATAATATCCAGTCCTTTACCTTTGGGAGCGGTGCGAGCGGCTGCCATCAAATGGCGCGCAGATTGCCGGATAAATGCGTCTCTTTCGTCTCTCTCGTCGTAAATCATATTCTTAAGTTTTGTAAGTTTAGGCCGCAAAAGTACGAAAAATATTCGGCTATCGTTGCCAAAGGCCCTCGCCTCCTGGGCGCGAGCCATCTCAAGCCCTTGCAGCCTGCTTGCGCCATTATTTGCATCCAAATCCGCCAAATTATCCGCCTTTATCTCCCTACTTATCCAACCCTATTTGTATATGTACGCAGAATTATCTACCTCCTTACGCAAAATTATCTGCCTAAGTATGTAGATTTATGCGGCAGTACAGCCGCCTTTATTTGCCTAAGTACGTAAATTTATCTGCCTAAGTAGGTAAATTTACCTCAAAAAGCATGCGAACGCAGTCGCATCAGTATGCAAATTTTATTGAAAAAGATGTTGAATACTTGTTGGAAGAGGCGACTTGTTTGCTATGCAGTTTATTATATCTTTGCAAAAACAAAACAATAATTAAACGAATTATCAATCTTAAAAAGACTTATCAGGATGTGGTTAATTAAATCTTCGATCGGAAGAAAGCTTGTAATGAGTATTACGGGCCTCTTCCTCATTATGTTCCTGCTTTTTCATGCGTCAATGAACGTAGCTGCAGTGTTTTCGGAGGAGGCTTACAATATGATATGCGAATTTTTGGGGGCAAATTGGTACGCAGTTGCAGCGACAGGCGTACTTGCCGCCGGCTTTATTATACATATTATATATGCATGCTGGCTGACGCTTCAGAACAGGAAGGCTCGCGGGGGCGACCGTTATGCGGTAAATGTGCGCCCGAAGAGCGTTGAATGGGCATCGCAAAACATGTTTGTGATCGGGCTTGTGGTGATAGGCTTCCTTGCTTTGCACTTTTTGCAGTTCTGGTATCACATGATGTTTGCAGAGCTTGCCGAGAAGGTTGGGATAAACGTGTCGCTTCCCGACGGCATAGCAAGCACGCACGATGGCTACGCTTTTATAGAGTATTACTTTGCGCAGCCACTTGTAGTTGCGCTCTATTTGATTTGGTACGCGGCAATTTGGTTTCATCTCACGCATGGTTTTTGGAGCGCGATGCAAACCATAGGCATCAATAGCGGGCTATGGATGAAGCGTTGGATAACGGCTTCCAACATTTTTGCAACGCTAATCATGCTGTGCTTTGCCTTCGTAACGATATTTTTCTATCTAAAGAGTATCATGTAAAAACATTTAATGCTAAAGAAAAATTTATGACACAGATAAATTCTAAGATCCCCGAAGGCCCGCTGGCCGACAAGTGGAGGAACTATAAGGATCACCAGAAGCTGGTTAATCCGGCCAATAAGCGAAGGCTGGATGTGATAGTTGTTGGAACAGGCCTAGCAGGTGCGTCGGCAGCTGCGTCACTGGCCGAACTTGGATTTAACGTACTTAACTTCTGCATTCAAGACTCGCCTCGCAGAGCTCACTCCATAGCGGCACAGGGAGGTATCAATGCAGCGAAGAATTATCAAAACGATGGCGACTCGGTTTACCGCCTCTTTTACGATACAATCAAAGGCGGTGACTACCGAGCTCGCGAAGCTAACGTATATCGCCTTGCCGAAGTATCCAACTCCATCATCGACCAGTGCGTAGCCCAGGGCGTACCCTTTGCGCGCGAATATGGCGGCTTGCTCGACAATCGTTCGTTCGGCGGGGCGCAAGTATCTCGAACCTTTTACGCCCGCGGTCAAACCGGTCAGCAGCTTCTTTTGGGAGCTTATTCAGCATTAAGTAGGCAGATAGGCCTGGGCAGGGTGAAGCTTTATAAGCGGCATGAGATGCTCGACGTAGTGACAATCGAAGGCCGTGCGCGCGGAATTATCGCCCGTGACCTGGTTTCCGGAAAGCTTGTGCGCTTCGCCGCGCATGCCGTAGTAGTAGCAACCGGCGGCTATGTGAATACCTTTTTCCTCTCGACCAATGCGATGGGATCAAACGGCTCGGCCGCCTGGCAATGCTATAAGAAAGGCGCCTGGTTCGCTAATCCATGCTACGTGCAGATACATCCAACGTGCATTCCGGTGCATGGCGAATTTCAGTCGAAGCTAACGCTGATGTCAGAGTCCCTGCGCAACGATGGGCGTATCTGGGTGCCGAAAAAGCTCGAAGACGCAGCCGCCATTCGCTCCGGCCAGCTCAAACCCACGCAGATAAAGGAAGAAGATAGAGATTACTACCTTGAGCGCCGCTATCCGGCCTTTGGGAATCTGGTGCCGCGCGACGTCGCATCCCGAGCCGCCAAAGAGCGCTGCGATGCAGGATACGGCGTTGGAAGCGGCTTGGCCGTGTACTTAGATTTTGCCGACGCCATAAGCCGTTTGGGGCGAAAAGTGGTGGAAGAGCGCTACGGAAATTTGTTCCAGATGTATGAAAAGATAGTGAACGATAATCCATACGAAACGCCGATGATGATCTTCCCCGCGCTACATTATTCTATGGGCGGGCTGTGGGTTGACTACGAGCTTATGACATCGATTCCGGGACTGTTCGCCATCGGCGAAGCGAACTTTTCCGACCATGGAGCCAACCGCCTCGGAGCCTCGGCGCTAATGCAGGGACTCGCCGACGGATACTTTGTCTTGCCCTACACGATACAGAATTACCTTGCCGATCAAATACAGGTACCGCGATTCAAGACCGATGCCCCCGAATTTGCCGCCTGCGAGAAGCAAATCTCCGAACGCATAGCGCGGCTGATGAGCATTAAAGGCAAGCGATCAGTCGACAGCCTTCACAAAGAGCTGGGCCATATCATGTGGGAACATATCGGCATGGCGCGTAACGCCGACGGCCTTCGCAAAGCAATCGACATGCTTAAGCAGCTGAAGTCGGAATTTTGGAGCAATGTCCTTATCCCCGGATCCGGCGCCGACCTGAACGTTGAGCTCGAGAAAGCGCTCCGCTTGGCAGATTTCATTGAGATAGGCGAGCTGATGGCGCGCGACTCGCTCGACCGCCAGGAATCATGCGGCGGACATTTCCGCGAGGAATATCAAACCCCCGAAGGCGAAGCTTTGCGTCAGGACGAGAAACACTCTTACGTTTCCTGCTGGGAATATAATGGCGACAACGAACCCCTTATGCTAAAAGAATCGCTCGACTATGAATTTATAGTTCGGCAACAACGGAATTATAAGAACTGATAACTCAAAAAAACATGGACAAGAATATCAATATAACCCTGAAAGTGTGGCGCCAGAAAGGCCCAAAGGCGAAAGGCGCATTCGAAACCTATAAGCTAAAGAACGTATCGCAGTCGAGCTCATTTCTGGAAATGCTCGACGTGCTGAACGAGCAGTTAGTTAGCGAAGGCAAAGAACCTGTGGCGTTCGATCACGATTGCCGCGAAGGCATCTGCGGCATGTGCTCGCTATACATCAACGGCCATCCTCACGGACCTGATACATCGGTTACAACTTGCCAGCTCCACATGCGCAAGTTTGACGACGGCGCTGTGATCACAGTTGAGCCATGGCGTTCGGCCGGATTTCCCGTCATACGCGACCTTATGGTCGACCGTTATGCCTTCGATAAGATAATCCAGGCGGGCGGATTCGTATCGGTTAACACCGGCGGCGTTCCCGATGCTAACGCAATCCCGATCCCTAAGAAGAATGCCGATCTGGCCATGGACGCCGCTGCTTGCATAGGTTGCGGAGCCTGCGTGGCAGCTTGCAAAAACGGATCGGCCATGCTATTCGTGTCGGCCAAGGTAAGCCAGCTGGCCCTTCTGCCCCAAGGCCAAGTGGAAGCTGCCCGACGCGCCAAAGCAATGGTAGCTAAGATGGACGAACTTGGGTTTGGCAATTGCACAAACACGCGAGCCTGCGAGGCCCAATGTCCGAAAGAGGTGTCGATTTCAAATATCGCCCGATTGAACCGTGAGTACATAGTTGCCAAGTTGAAAGATTAAGCGGTTGTATCCGTCGATTCGTCGGGTATTGGTTTTGATTGACAGATTTCCCGTTGTAAGGCTCCCGCGTGGAGCCTTATCTTTGGCCCATCATTTAGAAATATATTAAATAGTAAGAAAAACATGGAAACAAATCAAACAGACAGACGCTCGGAAGAGCGCTCAGAACGCTCAGAGCGTAGGCGACATCATCGCGATCATCATCGCAACCACACTGCCTTTCATGGGACGGGCAAGATCGCACTTGCGATTGCTTTTATCATTGTAGGCTTAACCATGCTTGGACATAATCTTGGAATTGTTAGCTATGATGTGTATCGTATCATTATCTCTTGGCAGATGCTGCTTGTGGGTATAGGGATCGTTAATCTGGTAAAGCGGCAGTTTCTTCCCGGAATAGTAACGCTGTCGGTTGGCCTCTTTTTCCTTCTTCCGAAGATATGCGATCTGGGCCCGGGCTGGACGAGCTCGTATTGGCCTCTGCTGCTTATCGCAATGGGCGTCTATATTTTGTGCTGGCAGATGTTCTATCGCAATCGTGTATGGAACCACAGAGACGGACATAAGCGAGGCGAGGTGAAGGAAAAGGTGGACGACGGCTACGTCAGCATTGGCGTTAGCTTCGGCTCGACGAAGACTATTGTGGTCGATCCTGTATTCAAGGGGGCCGACATCAGCGTCAGCTTCGGAAGCGCCATCCTCGATCTTAAGCGCACTGTTCTCGAAGCGGCGGAGACTTACGTCGACATCGATTGCACCTTCGGGAGCGTTCAGCTTCGCATCCCCTCGAACTGGTACGTAGTGGTGCAGTCCGACAATAGCTTCGGAGGCTGCGAAGATAAGCGCTGGATCTCGCAAGGCATCGACTACGAGCATAAGCTTGTTGTTCGCGGAGATATATCCTTTTCCGGCATCGAAGTAAAAGACTGATCGCTACCATGCCTCTTCCAATGACCGTAAGCTTCAGAAGGCTGCTGATATCCGTTGCAGTTGCCGTACTGCTTGTGTCCCTCCTTTTGGCAGCATTGCTTGCTCTGTATGGCGAAGGGCTTTCGCTGGTATCGGCCTACATCGACGCGCTTGTGTTTATCCTCATCATGTCGGTGGCGGGTATTCTTAGCGGACTGTCGCTGTCGTTCATCTGGGGATGGCAGGCGCAGGCGGTTATCGGGGGAGCGAGTTTGCTGGTCAGTTCCTGCGTATGTTTCGCTGCCGTATCGCTCTTTGGATTCGAGAGCGGAGAGCTTTTTTCGAAGCTGTTGCCGCTGCGTCTGACTGTCGGCATATCGGGATGGGGATTGCTTATGGGATACTACCGGTTCAGGCACGAGCTGGAGGAGAAACCGTCGGTGAAGGAGCCCTTCAACTTTCCCACAGCCGCCGTCGCCGAGCCGGCCGTTGAGCGCATCGACCGCATATCCGTTAAAGACAACGGACGAATCCACATCCTGCCCGTCGACGAGATCATTTACATCCAGGCATGCGGCGATTATGCCACCATTTTCACTCCCAGCGGACAGTTCGTGAAGGAACACAGCATGAAGTTTTTCGAAACATCGCTGCCGGACACGGATTTCGTTCGCATCCATCGCTCCACCATTGTCAATACCAACCACATCCTTCGCATCGAATTGTATGAGAAAAACACGTACAACGTGCGCCTCAAAAGCGGAGTTAATCTGCGAGCCAGCCTGGCCGGATACAGATTGCTGAAGGAAAAGCTTGGACTCTGAGCGGCCAGCCTCGGCCAAGCTATCTGTTATATAACAAAACCGGAAGAAGGCCTTCGGCAGGCAGTCTTCCGGTTTATACTCACAATGAAAAAAGTTTGCTAACAGTTATTAGGCCATTTCTCTCAAGTCGGTTTTGTAAGCGACGTTTTCGGGCATGGCTTTCTCTTTGTCTTTCTCCTTCTCTTTTTCTTTCTTTTTCTCTTTCTCTAATTCTTCTTTGCGGCGATCGGCATCGTCCCTTCTTTGCTTAAATTCTTCGCGGCGGCGCTCGATTTCCGTTCTTCTTTTTTGGGCAAATTCTCGGCGGAGGCTGTCGGGGAGCTCCCGTCTTCTATCTAATTCGGCGCGCCTTCTGTCTAATTCAGCCCGCCTATTGTCGCGCTCAACTCGGAAGCTGTCGCTTCGTGCGCCTCGATTTCGGAGGGAATCGGCTCGGATTTGCCTTGCCCGTTCGTCGCGCCATTCTTGGGCTAAGTCCTTGCGAGCTTTGTCGGCATCCTTAAGAGCCTTGCGGGTTTCGGCGGCAGCTTTTTTGCCGAGAGCTTCCGCTTGTTTTTTCACCGCCTCGATTTCGTCGGCATGTTCCTCGCGCCATTTCTCGAGTTCGCGGCTCACTCTCACGCCTTCTCTCACTGCCCGTCGGCGCAGTTCGCGAACCTCCATCTGAATTTCCTTTTCAGGATTGGCGGATACAACGATGGTATCAATAGCATTGTTGACCTGAACGATTACGGTATCGTCAATCTGCATAATGCGAACGTTTTCGCGTATGCTGTCGGCCACCGTCACAAAGTCGTCAATCTCCACCTCAACGTCCATACTGTGCGAGATAGACATGTCGGAGGTCGTTTCAAACTTTTCATCCGCATTAGCCTCCGCCTTTTCGTCGGCCTTTTCATCCGCCTTTCCGTCGGGCAGGGTGATAGTATTCTTTTGCGGAGCGACCCTGATAACCGTATCCTGAGCCGTCACAAAGAGGTTCGGTACCGATACGTTTGAAATAACTTCGAGCGAAGCCGCAACCTCCGGACGGGCAAATACGGCAATCGCCAGCGCCGATAGCGGAAGTATGCATGCATACTTCAAGCGCGCAATTACATTTGATCTGTTTTTTAACATCATGCTTATTCGTTTTTTGAGTTTGTTACTGCGAAAGCTGCTGGCCACGGCAACGAATCGTTCGCGCCCAACAGCCTTACTTATTAATAATAATTGATATGATTTTGCATCTATTCCCTGCTTCAATACTTGCTCGTCGGCCTCATATTCGTGTACGATGCGGAGTTCGCGCATCAATAGCCATGCGGCAGGATTGAACCATTGGAGGGCAACGCAGATGGTAGCCAGCGCCATGTCGAGCGAGTGTCGGAGCTCAACGTGGGCCCGCTCGTGGGCAATGATAGCCTCGCCGTTTTCCTCGAGGTCGGCAGGATTAATCACCACATTGTTGAACCAGCTGAAGGGCGGCACATGCCATTGTGTCAGGATAAGGGTCAGTCCTTTGCCTGCTTTTCGCTTCACGCCGCTGCGCATTATGCCACGAATTTTCAGGATGGATATAATATTATGGACAAGAAAGAGGGCGGCGCCGATGATATATGCAAGGACTATCCATGCCGAAGCCAAGCTCCCTCCTCCCGCCTCTTCGGGCATCTCGTCGGTCAGAATGTTGGGCAGTATATCCGGCAGAATATCGGGCAAATCCCAGGCGCCGGCGGCAATAAGGTAAAGAGGTTCGCTGGCCTGAGGAGTCCATTTAACCAGCGGAAGCGCCGCCGACAGCAGCATGATGGCCAGGAGCGTAAGGCGATTTGAGCGGTGAAAAGTTTCGCGGCTCAGGAGCAGCATATAGAACACAAAAAACATGGTCAAACATGCCGCCAGCTTCAGAATATAAACTAAAAACTCTCCCATAATCGTAGGTCGTTATAACTTTCCTCCCCTTTCAACCTCGTCGATAAGCCGGCGCAGCTCCTCAGTTGAAATCTCCTCCTCCTTAATTAACGACGATACAACTCCGAGCCATGAATTGTCGAAATATCTATCAACAATCAGCTTCAGGCTGCCCTTTCTGTACTGATTTTCGGATATAGCAACGTCGTATCGGTAGGTATTACCGAAGGCCTGATGAGTGAGGAATCCCTTATCCTCAAGCCCTCTGACAATGGTCGACAGCGTGTTGAAATGCGGCTTAGGATCCTCATAAAATGCGAGCAATTCCTTAACGAACATAGAGCCTTGGGCCCAGAATAACAACATAATCTCTTCTTCTTTTGCGGTAAGCTGTTTCATGCGAAATATCTTTTTTTGGGTTAGACATGCAAATGAACTAAAAAGTTTAGTTCTGCAACTAAAGTTTTTAGTTAATAATTTAGAAAGGGATGAATGTAGGGCGAGAGCCATGCAAAAAGCGGTTGTTGGGGCGAGAAGAAATACGCGTTTTTGGGGAATTTAAATCTCGCAAGCTTGCAGTGTACGCGTTTTTGGAGAATTTAAATCTCGCAAGCTTGCAGTGTAGGCGTTTTTGGAAAATTTAAATTTCGCAGGCCGGAAGGCTATGGAGACAGTGAAGTTTCAGATCCCGTAAAGAAATGTTATTGTTGTTTGCTTGTATATATTATTTTATTTACCTTTGCGGAAGTATCAATTATTATAGAAAACAATCTTATGATGAAGTTTATATCCTTGCTTTTTAAGAATTTGTTGAGAAAGCTCCACATTGCTGAACATGCCGACTTTTACGATAGTGGCATCATCAAACCGCTTGTTACTTTAATGAGCTCCCTGCCTATGGTCAGCGGAATTTTTAACGCTCTTCAAACTGTTTATCAGAAAGAAGACGAACTCTTCAAGCTGAGCCAGGCTTCCATCCTGACTGCCGACATTACGTTTCTGCACGAAAAGCGCATTGCGCTGTATCTTTATTTCTGGTACATTATTAATATGAGCAAGTATATGGACGATGCGGCATTGCTACAAGCAGCCGAAAAGCTCTTGTTCCTGCGTCATAATTATAAGGATCTGCCCGAATCCAATTATACTGATGCCAACGGTTTAATGACAAACTTTCTTGAAGATTGCGAAAAGCCGGAATGGGCGCCATTAATACAAACCAGCGGACAGACAAGCTTGATAGGCAAGATTAAAACAGCCCACGAAGCATTCCTTGTT
>JAITHO010000191.1 GCA_031279915.1 Tannerellaceae bacterium | reverse complement strand
ATAGCTTTGTAAAGCATCACAAAAAAGTTTTGGAGGTAATTATAGCTTTGGAAATCTTCAAAACTTTTTTTTGGAGGTAATTATAGCTTTGGAAAGCTTCAAAACTTTTTTTTGGAGGTAATTATAGCTTTGGAAAGCTTCAAAACTTTTTTTTGGAGGTAATTATAGCTTTGGAAGGTCTCAAAAAAAAGTTTTGGAGGTAAGTTGGTTGCTGTATTATCCCCAAAAAAAAGTTTTGCTGCTTTTGGGGGGCGGGATTGTTGATAATTTTTTTTGGGGCTTATGGTGTTTTCTGCCAGCAGGCTGTGAGGGATGTTTTGGCGGTGTCGTTGGAGGCTTGGAGGGTGAGTGGGATTTCTGTGAGGTTATTGGCTAGGAATGTTGCGATGCTGTCGATGTTTTGTGGGGAGTTGGCTGTGAGTTTTGTGTGTAGGCAAATGTTTTTATCGCTTGCGAAGATGTCGGCGGCTATCCAGATTTCTGGCTGCTCGGGGCTGGTGAGGGGGCTGGGATGCTGGATTTTGAGGATGATGTTGGCGGGTGCATTCTTGTCTGTTTGCGATTGTTGTGCGGCGATGTATTGTGACGGACGGGGGGCGGAGGTTGCGGTGTGCCGTTCTGCGGCGGCTTCGAGGAGCTTGCGGCTGTAGCTGCCGACGATTATGTTGTTGTGTACGTAGTAGCCGAAAAATGTGTTGTTGGCTGTTGGATAGTATAGGTATCGGATATTGTTTTTGCTGTGTTCTTGTGGGGGATATGTGGGGAAGAGTTTTTGTTGTATGTATCGTTCGGCGGCGCCTGTGGCCCGTCCGGTTTGCAGGCATGCGAGTTGTCCTTGGGGATGTAGGCTGATTTGTGCTGACTGTAGTTCGAGGTTTTGGAGGAGTGCGATGAATATGGGGTTGATGTGTCGGGCGAGCGTGCGCTGTGCTGGTTTTTGGCTGAGAATCATTTGCTGGAAGAGTTCGGGCCGGTTGATTGTGAGGATGGCTTGGTGGTTGTGCGGGGGTATGGCGGCGAGATTGGTGTTGAGGCTTGCTTGCTCGCGCTGTGTTATATTATTGAAGGCGATGATGGCGAAGGCGAGGATTGCGATGACGGCGATGGCGAGGATTATTTCTCGGAGATATTGCTTCATGCGCTGGTTTTTTTGCTGTTATAATGTTTGCAGTATGTGGTTATTTGGCATTCTTGGCAGCGTGGTTGCCTGGCTTGGCAGATGTATCGTCCGTGAAGTATGAGCCAGTGGTGGGCGTATGGTATGAGCTGTTCGGGGATATTGCGTGTGAGCTGCTGCTCGGCGGCGAGTGGGGTTTTGGCATTGCGTGTTAGTCCGATGCGTGCGGCTACGCGAAATACGTGTGTATCTACGGCCATTGCGGGCTGATGAAATATTACGGATGCTATGACGTTGGCTGTTTTGCGGCCTACTCCCGGAAGTTTTTCGAGTTCGCTGCGGTCGTTGGGTATCTGTCCGTTATGCTTGCTGACGAGTTGCTGTGCCATGCCCACGAGGTGCTGTGCTTTGCTGTTTGGGTATGATACGGATCGGATGATTTGTGCGATTTGCTGTGGGCTTGCTTGTGCGAGGGCCTGGGGCGTTGGGTATTGTCGGAATAGTTCGGGGGTGATGAGGTTCACGCGTTTGTCGGTGCATTGTGCTGATAGCATGACTGCCATGAGTAGCTCGAAGGGGCTGCTGTACTGGAGCTCGGTTTGCGGCGCGGGATTATTTTCCTGGAAGTATTGCAGTACGTTGCTGTACCGTTCTTTGCTTGTCATGGGCGTGGTGGTCAGTGTGCCGACTCGAATTGTTGTAGGAACTGTATGTCGTTCTCTGAGAAGAGGCGCAGGTCGGTCACTCGGTACTTAAGGTTGGTGATTCGTTCGATTCCCATTCCGAGGGCGTATCCTGTGAAGGTATTGCTGTCGATTCCGCAGTTTTCGAGCACGTTTGGATGTACCATACCGCATCCCAGGATTTCTACCCATCCTGTATGCTTGCAGAAGGGGCATCCTTTTCCTCCGCATAGCAGGCATGTGATGTCCATCTCGGCAGATGGTTCGGTGAATGGGAAGTAGGATGGCCGTAGGCGTATCTGTGTTTCCTGTCCGAACATCTCTTTGGCGAAGAAGATAAGAACCTGTCGTAGGTCGGCGAATGATACATGGCGGTCGATATAAAGGGCTTCAACTTGATGAAAGAAGCAGTGCGCGCGGTAAGAGATGGCTTCGTTTCGGTATACCCGTCCGGGGCAGATGATCCGAATAGGCGGCTGTTGCGTCTCCATCGTTCGCGTTTGCACCGACGAGGTATGAGTTCTCAGCACAATAGTACCGCTTGGGTTATTAACAAAAAATGTGTCTTGCATATCTCTCGCCGGATGATTATCGGGGAAATTCAGCGCCGAGAATACGTGCCAATCATCCTCAACCTCCGGTCCCTCTGCTATGTGGAATCCGAGGCGTGCGAAGGTGTCGCAAATTTCTTTCTGTACAATTTGTAGCGGATGCCTTGATCCGAGCGGGATGGGATAAGGAGTGCGGGTGAGGTCATGCTGGCCCGATGCGCTGTCCTCATGCGCGAACAGTTCTTTCATCTCCGAAAGTTTGTCATGCGCCACCTCCTTAAGGTGATTAAGCCTCTGTCCGATTTCACGTTTATGTTCGGAGGCGATGGTGCGAAATTCATTCATTAGCTGTGCAATTTCGCCCTTCTTGCTAAGATATTTTATGCGTAGGGATTCTAATTCGCCGGCATTGTCGGCCTTGAGGTTATTTATTTCCTCGTGTAGCTTAGATATTTTGTGAATCATAATAATTTATTACATGTTATAAGTGAGGCGCAAATGTACTAAAAATGCTGCTGGCTCCAAGTCTATCGGATGGCCTTCTGCGAACAGATAGCCGAGCAGTTGCCGCATAGGATACATTCGCTTGAACTTACTCGGCGTCCCTGTCCGATGTAGCTCATCACATCAACATCCATGGGGCAATGCTTGTTGCACGCGCCGCATCCGCTGCAATTATTTCCGCTAGGCTTGGGCTGCAGGAGGGCGATACGCGTTTGCGCTTTCATCACGATGGATACCGGGCAGGCAATCTTGCAAAAAGCTCTCCGCTTCCTGAACTTGAAGGCAAGCCAAATCGCCGCGATGTAGTAAACCGCATTGCCGGCGAGGAACCAAATGAGCGCTCCGGGCTTTCCTCGCAGGATGATCGCCCCCTCCTCCTTCACGTGATTGCTCACCCAGTCGTACCCCATCCACACAAAAACGAGGGGCAGCAGTATGGAGAAGATAAAGACAGGAAATCGAATCCAGGTATATCGCTTCGGAATAGGACGATTCTCCCGAATCGGCAGCCATTCCATCAATGCCGCCGTCCAGCATGCCCATCCGCAGTAGCCCCTTCCCCATATCAGCGGGCCGATGATTTTAGCTATGGCATAGTGAATCAGTACCCGAGTCAGAATGCCCGTATGCAGCAGGAGCAAGGTATAGAACACCGTTTCCTCGATCTGCAAATTTTCCCGCTGCATAATTCCCAGGAAGATGATGAACACAGGCGCCACGAGCAAGAGGCTAAGCCGCCGACCGATCTCCGCCTTCCGTCCCCTCTTTCCCTCCGCCACGATCGCCCCCACCGTAATGCCTCCGCCAATCCATGGGAAGATAATAAAGAAGCCCCACCAGCCTTGATAGCCCAACGCCATCCCAAGCGTCAGCCCAATAATCAATGGAATAAAATTTCCGAACTTCATAATGATAAAAATTTAAATAGATAAATAAGTTAATACATGCTTAAAGAGCGGCAAATATATGCGGCCACATCAATATGGCGACAAGATAAGGGACAGAATGCAAGGTTCAGGGACGGATAGCCTTCAGCACATCCTTTATATACGCCCGCGATACCGGAACCATCAATTGGCCGTCCCGCAATTGGAGGCGAAGCCCCTGCGAGTTTCCTTCTACATTATATATATGTAGCACATTAACCATGAAGGCACAATGGCATCGCATGATTTGCGGAGATCCATCCAGCTCAGCGGCCACCTTCGCAAGAGTCGTTCGGAGTAATCTTGAGCACGGAATGCCGTCGCGCAAATACGATACCCGCACATAGTTGGCCGACGACTCCAAGCAGATAATATCCGACAGGCATATCTGCATCGGATCCCGTGAATTACTTCCGATGACGATGTCCGCAGCCTGCAGCTGATCTCCGCCGGAAGCAATCCTGTCGCTCAGCAGCCGATTCATCGTCCGAGCTTCCTCCAGATGCCGCTTCAAGCTATAAGCCTGAGCATAGAAATGCAGCACGAGCACAGGAATGATCCCCACCTGGCAAGTCATAACAATGCATACCAGCAAGAACTGCAGCCACACTCCCTGCGGAAGTCCGAACACAATAATGGCAAATACATAGTTCCCAACAATAATGGCCAGCAGAACAATCATGTTATTGAGCAAGTACCGCCCCGCCGTCCAGCTTTCCGGCAGATAGAATCGCCTGAACAGAATCGGAAGCAGGCAATTCACCGTCACCGCAGCAACCGCCGTAACCAAAGCAAAGCCGCCCGACAGCAGAGCCCGTCTCATCCCATCCACCCCATCCAAGCCAAAGGGAGCAAAGACAAACAAGACAAAAAAGACAAGAGCCGCCGAAACAATGACCGTCGCCCGGCGATTCCCGTTGAACGACGCCGGCCTGCGCAAATAAGAAACCAACTGCTTACGTATCATACAAGCTTGTATTATTAGATGACGTAAAGATAATGGATCAGGCTTTGCAGCCAGTGCGCCATAAGTTATTAACAGTGGAGATAGGCATTTGGAGAAAAGGGCTATCTTCGCTTCAAATCAATAACTATTTAAGATATTAATGCCATGAAGAAGTTTTTTTTACTATCAACCCTAATGCTGTGCCTGGCCGCCACATCGGCCTTTGCACAAACAAATGTTTTCAAGCCTAAGTACATAAAATCGACAATGGAGGCTGCTGTGAAATGGCAGTTCAAAAATCCTAAGCACGACCCGCGCGACTGGACTAATGGGGCCTACTATGCCGGAGTATTCGCCGCATGGGAAACAACCAAGTCAAAAGCTATCCGCCGAGCCATGGTCGATACATTCAGTACCCTCGGATGGACTCCGTATCGCCGCTGGTATCATGCAGACGACATCGTTATCGGACAGACATACGTCGACCTCTATCGCCTTGACAAGAAAGCGGAGATCCTACGCCCGCTAACCGACACGCTTGCTAAGCTCATGACCCAGCCTTATCCCACGCGCAACATAGAGGTAATAACCTGGTGGTGGTGCGACGCCCTATTCATGGGGCCGCCTACGCTGGTGAAGATGGGCCTCACTACGGGAAATAAGGAGTATCTCCGCAAAAGCGACGAGTTCTTCAAGGAATGTTACGAGCTCCTGTATAATAAGGAGGAGCATCTTTTTGCCCGAGATCTCAACTACGTAATCAAGGGCGACGGCAAAGACCGCTATGAAGCCAACGGCAAACGCATCTTCTGGTCGCGCGGCAACGGATGGGTGATGGGTGGACTTACCCGCATCCTCAAAGAGCTCCCGGCCGACTATCCCGAACGTCCTTTCTACGAGCAACTCTTCCGCGAGATGGCCGCCAAGATCGTTTCCATCCAGCAAGCCGACGGACTGTGGCGCGCAAGCCTGCTCGACCCCGATTCATATCCTGGAGGCGAAGTAAGCGGATCGGGCTTCTTCTGTTACGCCCTGGCCTACGGTCTGAACAGCGGATTGCTCGATCGTGCGACCTATCTGCCGGCCGTTCGGAAAGCCTGGGAGGGACTTAACCGCTGCATCCAGCCCAACGGAATGGTCGGCTGGGTTCAGCCCATAGGAGCCGATCCGCGAAAGAATTTCTCAGCCGAGAGCTGGGAAGTATACGGCGCCGGAGCCTTCCTCTTGGCCGGCAGCGAAGTGATTAAGCTGAAGTAAAGAACCGTCGGAGCCCATCTTTGGCAGTTAGTCACCATCAGCAAATGATAAGCGTAGGAATCATAGACGATCATAAGGTTGTGGTCGAAGGTTTGGAGTTTCTCATCAACCAATATGACGGCATAGAAGTTACGGCTAAGGCCCACTCGGCCGCCGAAGGCTTGCAGATGCTCTCGCAGTCGGAGCCCGACGTGTTGCTGCTCGACGTTAGCCTCCCCGACGGTAACGGCATCGACCTCTGCAAACAAATCAAGAGCGAGCATCCCAATCTGAAGATACTTATGCTCACAAGTTACAGCGAGATCGGCCTTGTGATGCGCGCTCTTGAGAACGGAGCTTCGGCTTACGTTCTTAAGACCGCCATGATAGAGGAAGTAAGAGAGGGGATCCTGGCTCTGGCATCAGGGGAGCGATTCTTCTGCGACGAGGCCGACGTACTGATGAAGAGGCGCAGCGAACCGCATCCGGTGCGCCTCTCCAGGCGCGAAACAGAGCTGCTGGGGCATATAGTTGCCGGACTATCAAACAGCGAGATA
>JAITHO010000224.1 GCA_031279915.1 Tannerellaceae bacterium | reverse complement strand
AGATGGATGCTCCGATATAGGGGAACACAAGCCAGGCGAATATGCCTTGCACCAGCCAGAATGACTCCCATTGCCATTGCCGAACCCTGGTTATTAATACGGCGTACGAGCTGCTTTGTGCCTGACTACCTATTGATATTAGCAGCAGGCCGTTTATATAAAACCAATTGTCTTTAATAAAGTCGATCATCTTTTTGAAAGTATTTTAAGTTCGTATTCTTGGATTCCAGCTATGTAATCTTCGCCGACGGCAACGTTGTTTTTCAGGCAAAACATATCCCAGACTGCCGGCCATGGAAGTGATTTTGATTCCTCTTGGTAGGCTAAACGCTCAAAGAATTTGCCATTGTCTTCGCATTGTTCTATGATATTGCGGGGTTCGAGGAGGGCTTGAAGAAATGCCTTCTGCACAGCTCGGCAACCGATGACGTATGCTCCTATGCGATTGATTGTTGCATCGAAATAATCGAGGCCTACATGAACGCGATCGATGGCGTCGCAGCGAACTATTTCGCGGGCTAAATCGAGAAGATCGTCGTTGAGAATGACAACGTGATCGCTGTCCCAGCGGATGGGGCGGCTCACGTGAAGCATGATTTCGGGAGTAAAGAGCAGGAGGGAGGATATTTTGTCGGCAACGCTCTCTGTTAGATGGAAGTGGCCTGTGTCGAGAGTGACGATTTTGCCTTTACGGGCTCCGTAGCCAAGATAAAAATCATAAGATCCAACGGTATAACTTTCGAGGCCTATTCCGAAAAGTTTGGCTTCAATGCAGTCCTTCATGTTGTGATAATGTTGACTGAAGATCTCGTCGAGGCTACGTTCGAGGATGCGGCGGTATCTGAGGCGGTTGTGAGCTGGAGTTTCTTTGCTGCCGTCGTGGATCCAGAGGTTCATCATGCATGGATCGTACTGAGCTGCACCCATTTCGTCGGCTATGTGTCGGCATCGTTTCGTATGTTCAATCCAGAAGTTGCGTATGGCTTCGTCGGGGTTGGAAAGGGTTAGATCGCCGCTTTTGGGATGTCCGAAGGATGTGCTATTAAAATCGAGCTTGAGCTTATGCTCTCTTGCCCAGGCGATCCAGGAGGCGAAGTGTTCGGGCTCTATCTCGTCGCGATCGACTTTCTTTCCGCCGAAATCGCCGTAGATCGCATGCAAACTGAGTCGATGGGAGCCGCCGATATGGCGTAGAGCCTCAAGGACGTCGGCTCTGAGTTCCACGATGTTGCGAGCTTTACCCGGATAATTTCCTGTGACCTGAATGCCTCCGGAAAGCTCTCCGCCGCTGGATTCGAAGCCTCCAACGTCGTCGGCTTGCCAGCAGTGCAGGGAGAGTGAAAGTTGTTCGAGTTTGTCGATGGCATCGTTTGTATTTACTCCGACGGATGCGTATCTGTCGGATGCTATTGAGAAGGCTGATTGAATGGAATGTTCTGTCTTCATGCTATTAAATTGTTATTGTTTATTTATTGTTGTGTGATGAATTTCATGGATTGAATATTTCTGCGGGGTATGATGTGGCGATCATTTCTCGCATTGACCATCTGTCGCCCACAATACCTGCGGCCTTGGCCTGTACCATGATGTTGCCGATTGCTGTGGCTTCTGCCGGGCCTGCGATCACGGGGATGCCTATCGCACGTGCCGTTAATTGGTTGAGCAAGCGGTTTTGCGATCCGCCGCCTATTACGTGTAATCTACTGATTGCGAAAGGGGCCATCTCTTTCAAAACCGTCAATGTCTGGCTGTAACATGCTGCCAGACTGTTGAATATAAGGGAGGCGAACTCGCCGTCGGATTGAGGAGCTTGCTGTTCTGTTCGGCGGCAATACTCGAGGATTGCCGCGCTCATTGATGCCGGATTGGCAAATAATGGATCGTTAGGATCTATCATTGAAGGGAAGGTAGCCGACTGTATTGCCATATCCGACAGCTCTCGGTAATCGTAATTTCGTCCGGCAATCGACCATTCTCGCTTGCATTCTTCCAGAAGCCAAAGGCCTGTTATGTTCTTGAGAAACCGTATTGTTTCGTCGATTCCGCCTTCGTTTGTGAAATTGTTTTGCATTGAATCTTCATTGATTATCGGATTGTTTGTTTCAATTCCCATCAGGCTCCAAGTGCCGCTGCTTAGGTATGCGAAATTGCCGTCGAGAGCTGGTACGGCTGCAACTGCCGAGGCCGTATCATGTCCGGCCACTGCAACAAGCGGAATCGCCTCCACCCCGAGCTCGGCGGCTATTGAAGGCAGCAAGGGGCCTGCAATTGTTCCGGGGGCTATCGGATCTATCAACAAATGGCTATTGATGCCGAGTTTCTGAGCTAAATCGCGGTCGAATCGTCTGGTTTTCGGATTCAGAAGTTGGGAAGTTGATGCAATGGTATACTCGCAAATTTTCAGGCCTGTCAACATATATGTAAGTAAATCTTGCATAAACAAGATGCGATCGGCCACTGTATTCAGCGACAATCCTTGCTGATTGTCTCTATAAAGTTGAAAAATGCTGTTAAAGTTCATGATTTGGATGCCCGTGCGCATGTATAGCTCTTCGCGGGGAATGCTGCGATAAACATCTTGGGGTGCGCCATTTGTAAACGGATCGCGATAAGCGTGAGGCAATCCGAGCAGCTGGCCGTCGGCTCCGACATAGCCAAAGTCAACTCCCCAAGTGTCAATGCCCATTGATTGGAGCTTAATGCCTTGACGTCCACACAAAACGAGCGACGTTTTAATCTCCTCAAACAAACCATAGATGTTCCAATGATATCGGCCGAGAATGTTGATAAAACGATTCCTGAACCTATGTATTTCGACCGTTTCCAGGCCTTTATCGCTTAAGGTACCTACGACGGCTCGACCGCTCGTCGCTCCCAAATCGATTGCTAAAAAATTATATCTGTTCATATCTGTATTGTCGGAATATATTTTCAAACAAATCTACAAATAAATGCTATTCTCGCACTAATCAGCTATCCGAATATCCAACGTAGTCGGCTGTCTGAAAATATCTGCCGAGGCTAAATTGTTGCTTCCACCATTTTCCCGTTTTTTTTCCAGCCAATCGCTGGCTTTAAATAGCCTCCAAATTTGCTTTCTGAGAGTATATATAATATATAATGTATGTATAATTGAGGATGGAGGAATATAAACGTGTGGATTATCTACAAAATCACCGCGAAGGGAAAACAGCGTTTAGATTGTATACGAAATGGCCGTCGAGAAAAAAACACGTTTCAATGGGCTGTGAAATCGCCGTGGAGAAATCTAAACGTTTAGATTTCTTGCGAAAGCTCCGTGGAGAAAATTCAATCGTTTAGATTTCTTGCGAAAACGCCGTGGAGAAATCTAAACGTTTAGATTTCTTGCGAAAGCTCCGTGGAGAAAATTCAATCGTTTAGATTCTTTGCGAAAACGCCGTGGAGAAATCTAAACGTTTAGATTCTTTGCGAAAGCTCCGCCGAGAAATATAAACGTTTAGATTGGCTACGGATTTTTCGGGGGAGCAATATTATAATATATAATGTATAGGAAAAATTTTGCGGGCTTGCTTTCATCGTTATAATGCTTGCGGGGAATTTGGGGGGATATTTATTTAGTGTTTAATAATTCTTTGTTTGAAGTTGTTACCTTTGGAGCATCTTATTAAATATGAATGAATATGAACGAACAAATCAAACAAATTGCTGATAGGCTGAAAGGATTGCGAGAAGATCTGGAGGTTTCGGTTGCCGAAATGGCAGAAGTTTGTGGACTTTCAACCGACAATTACCTTGTGCTTGAATCCGGAACTGTTGACATTTCCGTTAGCGTATTGCATTGCGTAGCCAGGGCTTATAACATTGAGCTGACGGCTTTATTATTTGGCGATGAGCCTCGTATGAGCACTTATTTCGTTACCCGTAAAGGTAATGGGACTGCTGTTGAGCGCACCAAGGCGTACAAATATCAATCGCTGGCGGCAGGATTTGCCGGTAGAAATGCTGAACCTTTTTTGGTGACGGTTCATCCTAAGCCGGAAAATGAAGAGATTTTTTTGAACACTCACTCCGGTCAGGAGTTTAATTTGGTTTTGGAGGGACGGATGCAGCTTCGTTTTCACACGAAGGATATTATTCTGAATGAGGGTGATAGTATTTACTTCAATGCTGTTTATCCTCATGGTATGGCGGCCCTTGATGGTCGTCCGGTTCGTTTTTTGGCTGTAATAATCTGAATGATATGTTAGAAAAATTTGTGAGTAAGGTGTCTTATGAGTCGTACGATGACTTTGTAAGCAATTTTCGCGTCATAGTTCCCGATAATTTCAATTTTGGCTTTGATGTGGTTGACGAATGGGCTCGCACGGATCCTGAAAAGCGCGCTTTGTGCTGGACGAACGACAGGGGCGAGCATCTGGATTTTTCATTTGGCGAGCTAAGCAAATCCTCTGATGCTGCGGCTTCTTGCTTCATGGAGATGGGCATTGAGGCTGGCGACAAGGTGATGCTGATACTGAAGCGCCGGTATGAGTTTTGGCTTGCGGTTATTGCTTTGCACAAGATTGGGGCGGTTGTTATTCCTGCCACTCATCTGCTGACTACAAAGGATATTGTGTATAGAAATAATGCAGCAGGTATAAAGATGATAGTTTGCGTGGGCGATTTGTTGGTAACCAAAAATGTTGCCGCATCGGTTCAGTCTTCCCCTACCTTGTGCAAATTAGTATCAATAGGGCCTGAAATACCTGATGGCTTCTATGATTTCCACGATTGCATGGCAAAAGCCGCGCCTTTTGTTCGTCCTCAAACTAAAAATGCGAACGAGGATATTTCTCTGCTATACTTCACGTCGGGAACAAGCGGGCAGCCTAAAATGGTGGTTCACGACTTTACATATCCTTTGGGACATATAGTTACCGCCTCGTATTGGCATAATTTGGCCTCCGACAGCTTGCATCTGACCATTGCTGATACGGGTTGGGGGAAGGCTGTTTGGGGAAAGCTGTATGGTCAATGGATTGCCGGCGCCACGGTTTTTGTATATGATCATGAGAAGTTTACGCCTGCGGATATGCTTCGCATGATTCAGGATTATCGCATTACGTCGCTTTGCGCTCCTCCAACGATTTTCAGGTTTTTGATACGCGAAAATCTTGCTGCTTATGATTTATCATCGCTAAAGTATTGCACGATTGCCGGCGAGGCGCTGAACCCCGCCGTTTTTGATTCCTTCTATCGTTTGACGGGTATTAAACTGATGGAGGGCTTCGGACAGACGGAAACTACGCTCACTATTGCGACGTTTCCATGGGTTGAGCCCCGTCCGGGATCAATGGGACTGCCTAATCCTCAGTATGATGTCGATTTGATTCGGGCCGATGGTTCGCGAGCTGAAGATGGGGAGCAGGGCGAGATCGTGGTGCGTATTGGCGACGAACGTCCGCTGGGCTTGTTCAAGGAATATTATCGTGATCCTCAGCTTACTTTGGAGGTTCGTCACGACGGAATTTATCACACGGGCGACGTTGCTTGGCGAGATGAGGATGGTTATTTCTGGTTCGTTGGTAGAACAGACGACGTTATAAAGAGTTCGGGTTACAGAATCGGGCCATTTGAGGTTGAAAGCGCTCTGATGACCCACCCGGCAGTTGTTGAGTGTGCGGTGACTGGAGTTCCCGACGAGGTTAGGGGTCAGCTGGTTAAAGCAACGATTGTGCTTGCCGCCGGATATAAATCGAGGCCTAAGGATGAGCTTTCTCGCGAGATTCAAGATCACGTCAAGAAGGTGACCGCTCCGTACAAGTATCCCCGGATTGTGGAATTTGTTGATGAGCTTCCGAAGACTATAAGCGGAAAAATTCGTCGGGTCGAGATCCGTCAGAAGGATAATAACTAAGATTATAAGCAATATGTACTCATACAAACGCATAGCAGTAAAAATTGGCAGTCAGGCGCTTGCCCGAGCCGATGGGAAGCCGGATGTGACGCAGATGTCGGCCATTGTTGACCAGATAGCCTCTTTGCATGCCGATGGCATCGACGTTGTGATAATATCGTCGGGAGCTGTGGCCTCAGGCAGAGGTGAGATAAAGACAACGCGCAAACTTGATGCAATTTCGTCGCGTCAGTTGTATTCGGCGGTTGGCCAGGCGCGATTGATCAACCGTTATTATGAACTTTTCCGCGAGTATGGCATTATCTGCGGTCAAGTGCTGACAACAAAGGAGAATTTTGCGAGCCGAACGCATTATCTCAACCAAAAACGTTGCATGGAGGTGATGCTCGACAACGATGTCATTCCTATTGTAAATGAAAACGATACTGTGGCTGTGACTGAGCTGATGTTTACGGATAACGACGAGCTCGGCGGTTTGATAGCAGCCATGATGAACATGGATGCGCTGGTGATTCTGAGCAATGTCGACGGGATTTATGCGCCTGGAACGACGGATGTGATAGCTGAAATTAGTCGGGAGGATGATCTGTCGGCCCTTGTGCAGCCCGGAAAATCATCTTTTGGACGTGGAGGGATGCTGACTAAGTGCAAGATAGCCCGCAAGGTGGCCGATGAAGGGATAGAGGTGATAATTGCCAACGGACGGTCGCCCCAGATACTTCCTCGAGTTCTGGAGATAGGCTCGAAGGCCTTGTGCACCCGCTTTCCTCCAGCTCCGAAGGCCGTCAGCAGCCTGAAGAAATGGATTGCCCACTCCGACGATTTTGCGAAGGGCGAGATCTATCTCAATCCTGGAGCCGTTGAGGCTTTGCTTGGCCCTAAAGCCGTGAGCGTCTTGCCCGTTGGAGTTACGGCGGTGAAGGGAACGTTCGATCGCGACGACATCGTTTTGCTGATCAACCACGAAGGACGGCGCATTGGCGTTGGCTGTGCGGCATGCGACAGCGCTGAAGCCTCCGCCATGATCGGTAAGCGAGACGCGAAACCTCTTATACACTACGATTATTTATATTTAGATTAATACATATATATGCAAGTTCATGATTTACTAACGGATGCGGTTGAAGCATCCCGCACCCTCCAAGCCGTAAGCGGCGAAACCACGGCGGCTATCCTTGAGAATGTAGCTCAAACTCTGCTTGAAAACACTCCTTTGATTCTCGAAGCAAACGCAAAAGATTTGGCATCGATGAGCCAGGAGGATCCCAAATTCGATCGCCTCAAGTTAACGCCCGAACGTATCTCCGGAATTGCCGCCGACATGCGCTGCGTGGCATCCCTCCCCTACCCTGTTGGCCGCGTGCTGTGTAACGAACGTCGTCCTAACGGAATGACCGTCCGCAAAGTGAGCGTGCCCTTTGGCGTTATCGGGATCATCTACGAAGCCCGTCCGAACGTTACCTGCGACGTATTCTCACTCTGCCTTCGCAGCGGTAATGCTTGCGTGCTGAAGGGAGGCGCCGACGCCTATTATTCGAACATGGCCCTCGTAACCATCATTCGTTGGGTTCTCGCCAAGTATTGGGTTAATCCGTCGGTATGCACCTTGCTTCCTGCCGACCGTGCATCGGCCACCGCTTTGCTGAACGCATCGGGCTTGGTTGACTTGGTCATTCCCCGAGGAAGCAGCGAGCTTATCAACTTCGTGCGCAGCAATTCCAAAATCCCCGTCATAGAAACCGGAGCCGGAATATGCCATACGTACTTCGACAAAGGAGCCGACCGCGA